>DATFAW010000235.1:0-3603 GCA_035254165.1 Paludibacter sp. | reverse complement strand
TTTAAACCAAAGACTATGTTTATTGCGAGTTCCATGCGACAACTATCTAAAAAATAAAAATGAACGCATGAGAGCAACTTTTAAACAATACACCCCAGCCGATTTGTATATCAACCTGGATCAACCCGAAACACTGGAGGCCGACAGCTCTGCCGAAGTACCAACTACCGGTTTCCGGCCTACAGGCAGTGCGTTTCTGGATGCTTTTGTAAATAATCTGCACCAGCATGGCATACGTACCGGCGACTATCATGCGGCTTTACTAGGCATTAAACGAACAGAAATGTGTATTTCCGTTTTGACTCTTACGGGTATGAATTATACCAATTTTACGGAAGAATATATCCTGCTTATGTCTAACGACCTGCTTAAAGCTAAAAAAACAGATCTCAAAGCAGTGTCCGTGCGTCTTGGTTTTGGAAGTTATTCTGGCTTTTACCGGTTTATGCTTCGGAATGGAAAGTGGGAGAAGAAGATGAGGTAACTGTTATTTGTTTTTATAAGAGAATTTATTCGAATTCTTTTATTTCTGGGTGCGGTGCTAACGTACCTTAGTTTCCTGATGGGCATAAACAACTATAAATGGAGCGGTGCTATGTACCTAAAATAAAAAAATAAGATGCATTATGGAAAAACAGGTGCGTAGCACCGTTCCATTTGTAGATTCAGCAGTAAAGATAGATTTACAAGGTGCGTTAGCACCGAACCAGTGAAGTATCAATTATTTTATAGGTTTATGATGCGAAAAGAAATGGGTAAACCGAGTTGGAGGTAGAAGTGCGTAACAACAAAAATTATATTATCCTAAAGCCTCTTCAATTTCAAAACAAATTTTACTAATTATTTGTTGGTTATCACACAAAACAACTATCATGTAATTTTTTAAAACTTAAAATTATGAGCACATCACACATTTACCCGGGAGCAGCTACTTTGAGTGCGTATATCACAATAAAAGGATGCGCCGAAGCAATAGAATTTTACAAAAAAGCATTTGGTGCCAAAGAAGTTGGCAAATTACTTTTGCCAAATGGATTAATTGGTCATGCCGAAATTGAGATTGAAGGCTCATTGCTAATGATGGCTGATGAAAATCTTGAATGGGGCAACAAAAGTCCGTTGACTATCGGTGGTAATCCTATGACATTTGGATTGTACGTAGTGGATGTAGACAAAGCATATCAAAAAGCACTTGATGCTGGAGCTACCGTTGCCATGCCGGTTGCTGATATGTTTTACGGCGACAGGGTGGGGCAGGTAATGGATCCGTACGGATACAAATGGATGATAGCTACACACAAAGAAGATGTAGACTACGAAGAGTTACAAAAACGGTCGGACAAAATGTTTTCCGGTAAATAAAATAATGGAGGGCGGAGTTCGAACTCCGCCGAAATAACAAAAAAGCGGATATTACTCCGCTTTTTTTGTTGCATGTTCCGTTGGAACTATCTTGAATAACTTATCGTTCCGTCGTATCAATTCATTGGTTTTAATAGAGAAATACGTTCCTTTTTCCACTTTATCCACCGGTGCAAGTTTCACACGGATTTCTTTTACGGTGTCTTCGTAAGCGCCGGTTGTTTCGCCGGTAATCAGAATTTCATCACCCACCGAAAGGTATTGCGCTTCCAGTAAAAATTCGGCTACGCCGAGTTTATTGAAGAAGTTGGTGCATTTGCCCACATAAATCTTTTTGTGCGTGGCTTCCGAACCATAGTTCTTGCTCCATTCGCCCAGACGCTGTCCGAGGTAATAGCCGTTCCAGAATCCACGATTAAATACCTTACTAAGCCGTACGTCCCATTCAGCCACTTTTGTGTCGGAAAACGTCCCGTTGAGGCACGATTCGATAGCCTCTTTGTAGCACGACACCACTGTTTTTACATATTCAGCTCCCCGGGCACGTCCTTCAATTTTAAATACCCGAACGCCTGAACGCAACAGTTCATCTACAAAACCTATCGTTTTAAGGTCTTTGGGCGACATAATATACTCGTTGTCGACCTCCAGTTCAATTTCCGAATCTTTGTCCTTTACGGTGTAGCCTCTGCGGCAAATTTGGTTGCAGGCACCCCGGTTGGCCGATACGTTTTTCTCGTGCAGGCTCAGGTAACATTTACCCGAAACAGCCATGCACAGTGCACCGTGACAGAACATTTCGATGCGGATCAGTTCGCCGTTTTTTCCACGGATATTGTCTTTGATAATGGTTTGGTAGATTTCGGCTACCTGTTCCATATTTAGCTCGCGCGCCAACACTACTACGTCGGCAAACTGCGCGTAAAACTTCAAAGCCTCTACGTTCGATATATTCAATTGGGTTGACAAATGAATTTCCACTCCAATGCTGTTGGCATACATCAAAGCAGCCACATCGGCGGCAATAATAGCCGAAACCTCCGATTCTTTAGCCACATCAATGATTTCACGCATCAATGTCAAGTCGTTGTCGTACAAAATAGTGTTGACAGTCAGGTAACTTTTTACATTATTTTCCTTACAAATGCGCACAATTTCGCGCAAGTCCTCGGTAGTAAAATTACTGCTCGATTTGCTGCGCATATTTAATTTTTCGATGCCAAAATACACTGAATCGGCACCCGCTTTGATGGCTGCCGATAAACTTTCCCACGACCCCGCAGGAGCCATGATTTCTATTGAATTTCTATCTAAACCTACCCCTAATCCGTCAGCTGACGGAGAATTGAAGTTAGTTTCGTTTTGTATGTTTTCTTGATTCATTTCTATAAAATAATTGAACGTTGTAATCTAGTTCCCCTTTAGGGGTTAGGGGTTGTTTTTTATTTAAATTTAGGTGTCAGCCCCTCCACCGTAAAACTGATTCCCACTCGTAACTGATGGTAATGAAAATCAGTAATGCCATATTGATATTGAGCGAAATAATTCAGCTTTCCAGCTTTAATGCTGAACTTTGTTGCATAAACTAAAGGTGTATCGCCATAGTCGGGCAGATCAATGGCTTTGCTGGTATGTAACCAACCTGAATATCCGGAGATTGTATTTTCAAATTTCCAGTTTTCATTGCCAATTATAATTTTTTCACCATACATAGGTGCATCATCTTGTCGGCTGTTGGTGGTTTCCCAACACATAAAACCTACATTGGTTACAGTACGTATTTCGTTGATAAATTTTCCTTTTGTGTAAAAAGATTTTCCAGCTTCCAGATCGAAATAGTATCCCGGCGTGTCGAAATATCGTCTTGATTTGAAAGTTTTGGCAGATGCTGTTTTTAGCGTGCTGTTCAATATAATGCTTGGACGGTCTTTTTGTTCTTTCCACAGTCGAATTCTCGTTTGAACATAGATGTCGCCCACTTCTGATCCGGAAGTGGAATTAGCGCCACGGATTTGCATAATTTGGTCTGTAGTTTGGTAATGTTCCAACACTGCGGACCATACTTTTAATGAAACACGCTCCGGTATAAGTGGAATATCTGCTTTAATATATCCGTTTTCTGTACGGTCGCCATAACCAAAATAGTAATCACCCATTAAACTGATTGTTGTTTTGGCAGGTATGGTTGCATCTGTAAATTCAGGAACCGGATTTGCATTCGGCCCGAACCAGGCAGCAGAA
>DATFAW010000234.1:0-2472 GCA_035254165.1 Paludibacter sp. | reverse complement strand
ACAATTTTTTAATGAATTTGACAAGTGATATTAATACCACAAAGTTTGCGGGCGCACAATTCTGGTCTGATTACTACCTGAAAAATGCATCATTTTTAAAATTGGATAACATGACTCTTGGTTATAACTGCAATAACTCATTTCCAGCTTTGAATAAAGCTAAAGTTAATTTAAGAATATACACATCTGTTCAAAATGTATTTACAATCAGTTCATATAAGGGAATTGATCCGGAAGTATCTAGTGGTATTGACAATGCCATTTATCCACGACCAAGAACCTATGTATTTGGGTTGAGCTTGAGATTCTAATTATAACTATAAAAAAACACAAACACATAATTAAATAATGAAAACAAAATTCAAAACGATATTAAATTTCACAGCTGCAATAGCAACAGTGACACTTACTCTCTCATCGTGTGTAGATGATTTGAATACACTCCCATTAGATAAAAATATTCAAACGACGAATAATGTACTAACAAATGATTCTGCCTATCTCCAGCTACTGGCAAAGTGTTACAGTGGCTTAGCTGTTGGCGGACAAACAGCCAATGATGGAGCTGCTGATATATCGAGTATTGGAGGTGGCTATTCATCTTATTTCAGGCAATATTGGTGCGCTCAGGAATTAACAACAGACGAAGCCATTTGTGCTTGGAACGATGGAAACCTTCGGGATTACCATGATCAGGATTGGAATGCATCCAATGAGTTGGTACAAGCTCTTTATTATAGGATTAATCTTGAAATTTCATATTGTAACAATCTCATTCGTTTGACAAAGGGAAATGAAAAGTACAAAGACTATTATACTGAAGCTCGATTTTTACGTGCTATGAGTTATTGGCACATGCTTGATTTATTTCACACAGGACCTTTTGTAACGGAAAATGATAAAGTCGGATTTTTCTTCCCCAATCAAGCGTCAAGTCAAGAGTTATTTGACTATATAGAATCTGAATTGAAAGATATTGAAAATGTTTTGGTAATGCCACGAACAAACGAATATGGGCGCGCGGACAGGGCTGCTGCGTGGATGGTTTTGGCTAAATTATATCTTAATGCAAAAGTTTATACTGGTACTGAAAAATATACGGATTGTATAACCTATAGTAATAAAATCATTGCTGCCGGATATGTCTTGGAATCTAAATATGCAAATCTATTTTTGGCTGACAATAACCTCCGGACAAACGAGATTATTTTTCCGATATGTTTTGACGGACGCAACACTCAAACTTGGGGTGGTTGTACCTATCTAATCTGTGCAGCCGTTGGAGATGGAATGAATGCCAGCGATTTCGGAATTGCTGGTGGATGGGGTGGAAATAGAACTACGTCTGCCTTTGTAAATAAGTTTCCGGATATTACTGGAACTACAGACAAACGTGCTATGTTCTACACAAACAATCACACACTTGAAATTAATGATATTTTTAGCTTTAAGCAAGGGTATGCTTTGGGAAAATATAAGAATATAACTTCTACCGGGGCGGTTGGTTCAAGTACTACTTTCCCGGACACTGATGTTCCTTTATTTCGCCTCTCTGATGCTTATTTAATGTATGCAGAAGCGGTACTCCGCGGAGGATCTGGAGGAACAAGAAATCTTGCATTAGAGTATGTCAATAAGATTAGAGAAAGAGCATACAATGCAGTTGTTGGTGACCCAGCTGCCGACATTACAGATGCTCAACTCACACTCGATTTTATTCTTGATGAACGTGCGCGTGAATTATATTGGGAAGGTCAACGCAGAACAGATCTTATACGTTTTGATAAATTCACAGGAAGTAATTATATATGGCCTTGGAAAGGTGCAGTAAAAGAAGGCAAGTCAACAGATTCGAAATACAACGTGCTTCCAATACCATCTTCAGATATTAATGCAAATCCAAAGTTGAAACAAACAGCAGGGTATTTCTGATTGTGTAACTCCGCTAATACAAAAAATTAAGGTTAAGGTTTTTTTAAGGTTGCGTATTAGATTTAAGGTTAAGAATGGGTGTTTAAGTTTAGTTTGTTTGAAAAAGGATGCCTTCAATTCGTGGGCATCCTTTAATAAGCATTTACGAAATCATGAAGCTACACGAGTTTATTTACTTGTTCGAATAAATAGAGATGTTCGTTTTAGCATAATCCCAGGCCTTATTCTCTGATATTCATTCTCAAATGATATATCAATAACACTATCTATAGATTAAAATTATGACTAAAAAATTATTGCTCTTATGTAACCTGATTCTCATTAGTGTCTCTCAGGTTATTGCCCAAAATGACAACCCATTAACAGTAACTTCTGGTAATGTACAATTGCATTTTTCTTTAACTGCCAATGGCATTCCAAATTATGGAGTTTCGTACAAAGACAAAACAATTATTTTACCATCTGCCATGGGCTTTGTTTGTAACGAATTTTCATTTAAAGATGGATTTGAAGTCGTTTCGTCCGAGAAAAAGTCGGTAT
>DATFAW010000233.1:0-5259 GCA_035254165.1 Paludibacter sp. | reverse complement strand
ATTAAACTGTCTGCATAGATCTTGGCGTAGTTATAGTAGAGCCGGTTTCCCGACGATTTCCAGGTTTCCAACATAGTTTTTACCACTAAACCATGGGTATATCCCCACACAGGCTTTTTGGCATTCTCTATCATCCAGGGTTCGGGGAAACGTTTCATCTCCGAGCGTGCCATGCGTTCACTCCATTTCGGTGCGCTGCTCTTTTGTGTGGTAGCGCTTACTGTTGAAACGGCAAAAATAACCGCCAGCAAGATATATGTTGCACAACTGTTCTTTTTTGAATTGATATTCATTTATTCTAAGATGTTTTAGTTAGGTGTAAGTACTTTGATAAATAGAATGTCGTATAAGTAAATCCAGAAATGGAAAAAGATTAGAACGCGGATTTTTATACGGATTTTAATTCCGATAAGTCGGAATGATTTTCAATAGTTTATGTTTTTATCTGTCATGCTTGCATGACTAAAATCTGTTTTAGATCCGTTTAATTATCATCTGTTTTTATCTGCTCAATCCGTAAAATCAGCGTTCCTTTTTTTTTTAATACGACATTATATTCTTCCGCTTACTTAAATTATATTTTGATCTTTTTATTTCAATGCGTTGATTTCATAACTTTCTCCGGCAACCGTTTTCAGGTCGTAGAGATACGTTTTCTTTAATTCTACCGGATTCAGTTTTGCTTTTTCATTAATCAGCGGTTTCGGATTTTCCGGAAGTGCATACAGCGGATTTGGATTTTCACCTGTGGCTTCCGTCAGTCCGGCTCCGACGAGTGGAGCCAATGAACGCAACCGGCAATTTCCACCTTTGCGCGACTTGATAATTACTTTTTCCACTTTATTTTCATTCCATTTTATATCCATCTCAAAACCACCACGGGCTACCAGCCCTTTTATCTCTCCTTTATCCCAAACAGATGGTAAAGCGGGAAGCAGATAAATAAAGCCATCGTAACTTTGCATCAGCATTTCGGCTATACCTGCCGTGCAACCGAAGTTTCCATCAATCTGAAAGGGTGGATGTGCATCGAAAAGATTCGGATATGTTCCTCCTTTTTTCAATTCATTGCGAACCAGGGACAATTGATCGGCAATAAGCTTATAAGCATGATCTCCATCGAGCAAACGTGCCCAATAACATACCTTCCATGCCATACTCCAGCCTGTAGACGGATCGCCGCGGTGAATAAGCGACGTGCGGGCGGCATCAAAAAGCCCGGGAGTGCGGTAAGGAGAAATCTGATTGCCCGGGAACAAGCCCCACAGGTGCGAAACATGCCGATGAGTATCATCAGGATTGTCCCAGTCGTTCATCCATTCCTGCAACTGTCCCCAACGACCGATCTGAAACGGTGCCATCTCTTTCAACCGGCTTTGCAGATGATTGGCAAAGTCAGTATCTGCGTTTAATGCTTTTGAACTTTGAATAATCATGTTCCAGAGACTTGAAATTAATTCGTTATCCATGGTTACGCCTCCGGCAGTAGTGGCTAGTCCATTGCTACCTGCGTGAGGATTTTCCGGCGAATTGCTTGGACATAGTACTAACCAGTTGTGTGTAGGTTCTTTCACCATCACATTGTCGAAAAACAAGGCTGCGTTTTTCATAATCGGATAAATTGACCTCAGAAATTCGACATCACCTGTATAGAGATAATGTTCCCATAAGTGCAGGCTTAGCCATGCACCACCTGCCAGCCACATACCGGACGGAGCTTTGTCGACAGCGCCTGTAATGCGCCAGATATCGGTATTGTGATGCAATACCCAACCATTTACCCCGTACATAATCCTAGCAGCATCTTTGCCGGTTTCACTTACTTCTTTTGTAAGGCGAAACAAAGGCTCATTCAGTTCCGTCAGATTGGTAACTTCTGCCGGCCAGTAATTCATTTCCAGATTGATATTGGTGGTATATTTACTATCCCACGAGGGGAATAGTTTATCATTCCATATTCCTTGCAGATTGGCTGGTTGTCCACCGGGTTGAGAGCTGCAAATAAGTAAATAACGTCCGTATTTATAATAAGTCGCTACCAAATGGCTATCATTTGTTTTGGCAAAGTTCTCAATGCGTTTGTCGGTGGTCTCAGTCGATTTATTTTCGCCCAGATTCAGGGATGATTTATCCATGAACGATTTGAAATAAGCAATATGTGCCTTTTTTGTTTCGGCATACGAATGTTGTAATGCTTTATTCAGATAACTTTTGGCACGTTCCGGTGCATCACCGGTGATGTCTTTGTAATTATTAAAATTAGTAGCAATAGAAACATACAAAACCGCTTCGGTAGCATTTTCCACTGACAATACACCGTCTTTGCAGGTCATCGTTCCGCCTTGTATTTTAGCCGTGAGTCGTCCCTGAAACTTTACTTTTCCCTTCAGGCCTTCGTGCCACGATGAAACACCGTCGAGTGTGACACAATTACCATCCGAAGCAATAAAAACATCCTGATGCGACGAGGTGAGCATAGCGTTGAAGGTAATTTTATTCTTTTTCGAAGCAGTCAGTCGGGTAATCACTACCTGATCGGTAAACGAAGTGAAAGTCTCGCGTTTGTAAGTTACTCCATCTACCTTGTAACGTACCGAAGTGCAGGCTGAGTCGAGATTCAGATCGCGGTAGTAATCGGTATATCGTGTGTGTCCCGGAAATGAGATGCGTAAATCGCCGAAAGGTTGGTAGGGCATTCCCGAGTTGGTTTTTGCCATCACTTTATCTGTGGCGAGTGTCTGTGCTTCGAGGTATTTTCCCGCAAAAACCAATTCACGAACTTTGGGAATATTCTCCAATGCATCGGGGTTGGCATTGTTGTTCGGTTGTCCGCCCCAAATGGTGGCTTCATTCAATTGAATCTGCTCTGTACCCGGATTCCCGAAAACCATCGCTCCCAAACGACCATTTCCAAGGGGTAAAGCTTCCGTCCAAACCTGTGCAGGTTTGTTGTACCAGAGTTTGTAGGTGTTAGTTTGTGCTGATAACAAGTGAAAACTGCAACTTAGCAGTAAAATAAGTATGTGTATTTTCCCTATTGTGTATTTCATGTAGCTATTTTTTACTTTTCAAAAGTAATATAAATGACGTGAAAACATGGGTTTTGTACCCAAAAAAGTGAGAACATAATTTAAAATAAAAAAGGCAGTATGAATTGACCTCAAACTGCCTTTTTCTATACTTAAAAAAAACTATTTCTTTTCTGTCTCAGCTTTTTTCTTTGCTTCTTTTTCAGCTTTTAATTTGTTGCTAAAGTTTTTGTACATCTGATGCCAACTGCGTCCGTTTTCGTTGAAGTACTTTTCGCATTTATCTTTGTAGATCTCGAAAACAGCAGAGATTTCTCCTTTCATTGTTTTATAATCTACCGCTTCCTCACGTGCCAGACGCAATTGGCTGACGACGTATGCTTCTTCTTTTTCGGTCATATTTGGAACAATGGCTTTGAACCCTTTTAGCGTAAACTGATACTTGCCAATAGTGTACATATCCAATACTTTTTCCACTTGTTCTTCGGTCAGGTCTTTACGAAGTCCGTTCATTAGTTTCTCATGGACAGACTTAGGCTTGGTTGAACAGGCAATTACATCGCGGTGTACATCGGTCATTAGCTCTCCGTTTCTTGGGTTAATGCCTTTTGGAACAATCGTGAATGGATGGTCATTGTGCCAATCGCGTACAGCTTTCATATGTACGGTAATTACTGCTTTTACACGTGCTTCTTTTTCTTTGTCGTTAAGTTTAAGGGAATCAACAAAGGTTTGAGCGCGTTTTTCCAAATCAATATCCGAATGAATTTTAGCGTCAGTTTTTTTATTGAAATATTTCTCTACCTGATCGAAACTTTTGATAGCGTTGACCGGCATTTTTTCGCCTTTAGCACCAAAACTGTACAGGACTTCTTTGGCTTCGATGGTTACTTTACTTTCATCTAACTTGCTACGGTCAAGATTGAAAGTGGAGATAAAAAAATCGTAAACAGCTTTGCGTTTGTTGATGCCAAAATCATGTCCTTCGGTAGGCAGATGTACATTGGAAACATTTTTTTCTGCATTGTAAAAACCATAAATTCGTTGCAGGTATGGATATTCCAGTTCAGGAACAGATGCCGTCCAGTCTTTTCCATCGGAAATAACACAAACCGGTTTTGGGGCAAAAGTAGCCATCAATTCGGCATTGTTTGTACCACCACATGCCAGTGAAACAGGTATGCCACTCTCGCAAGGACAACCACCGTCGAAATGCGAGGCTAGATTTACCGTTGGGCAGGCTGCTGTAAAACGGTTATCGAGTAAAGAGAGTTGAACGACCTGTGTTCCACCGCCCGAACCACCATTGGCAGCTACACGTTTAGCGTCAATGTCTTTACGGGTAAGCATATAATCGAGAATAGTCAATCCATTCATTAGTTGAATAATTTCAGCTTCAGAAGTCCGGTGTGCTATGGCGGTGACTTGCAATTCTGATTCCCCCCAACTAAACAAATCGTAACTTACACAGGTAGCACCCATGCGCGCCAGTGTTCCAAAGCGGGTTTGTTCATCTTTGTTGTATCTCCCGTCTGCCCAGTGTCCGTTCGGACAAAGGATCAAGGCATGTTTTCCTTTACTAAGTGGATTATAAATAGATCCGCAAACGTATAAGCCCGGTAGAGTCTCTATCGCGAAGTTCTGCACAGAATATCCGTTGAAATTACGAACCTTTGATAGAATAGGTTTTGATTTTACCCGTTTTAATAGAATGGAATCGATTCCCAGTTTTTCCCGTACTTCTTTTTGTAAGTAGGTTTTACGAGTTTCCCATTGAGTCTGGTCTTTGTAAAGCGTATTGAGATAAGTCAAAAACTTTTTGCCATCTTCGGGTGTGCGACGGGGATACTCATAGTTTTTGATTTTATAGGTTTTTTCGTCCTGTTTGACAAATTTATAGTCGAAAAGTGCCAGTACATTGGTCAGCGATTCTTCCACCGAATAGGGGCGAATGCGGAAATCAGCGTACGGAACAACTTTTCCAACGGTATCAACGTCGTATTTTAGTCGCACATTAAATTGTGTACCAATTTCCTGTAATACCTTTCCCAATGGTTTGGCAAACTGGGTTTCGTAGGTCTGAGCATTAGAAGAAACAGAAACAGTAATAAATAGCAAAAGAAATAAATTAAATAATCTGCCCCCTAAATCCCCCATGGGGGACTTTAAGAACTTTGTTTTTGAAATAATGTCGAAGAATTTCATATTATATATCATAATTATAAATTAG
>DATFAW010000232.1:0-3811 GCA_035254165.1 Paludibacter sp. | reverse complement strand
CAAAAAGTTAATAGTCACTTTACTTCGGAAAGATATTCAGGAACTTGAAATGATAACCGAAGGCTTTATGGAAATGAGCGAATATCCTTTGTCAATCATTCAATTGGCACGACAAAAGACAGAAGATATTCAAGCATATATTAAGCAACTGTCGGAATTAATCGACGAGGAAATTGAAACGTCCAGCTCAGAGACAACCGACTCTGCGAATAAAATTCCTGAATTAATTGCTAAACCGCTTAGTAAAGTGGTTATCGAGGCTGAAAACAAGAAAAATATTATTGAGGTAATTGAAGCTGTGAAAGAATTCAATGAAATTGACCATGAAAATGGCCATTCTGAGCTAATTACCGAAAAAACGAATAATGAATCTACTGCAATTTTCGCAAATAGCAGAATTGAATTTACGTCACAAACCAGAAACGAATTACTTTCAAAAGCTGACAACACAATAAGCTCTATATTAGACAATAAAAAAAATATTGACATTAAAGAAGCCATTAACATTGGCGACCGTTTTCGTTTTCAACGCGAATTGTTTGCCAATGGCGAAGACATGAATGAAACCTTTAATTATATAAATCAGCTATCAACCTTCGAAGAAGTTAAATCTTTTCTTCAATCAAGATATGGTTGGGATACAAAAAATGAGACTGCTGAAGACTTTTTACAAATTGTCAGAAGACGATTCTTGTAATAATTTTACAAAAATACAAAAAACAAAGAATGAATAACACAATAAAAACGTCATACAATCATCTAACTCATCCAACTGAGGGAGCTAAACTTTATGTAGTTCCAACTCCAATTGGAAATCTTGAAGATATGACGTTTCGCGCCATTCGAATTCTTAAAATTGCCGATTTGATTTTAGCTGAAGACACTCGTACAAGTGGTTTTTTGCTTAAACATTTCGAAATTAAGACACCCATGCAATCGCATCACAAATTCAACGAACATAAAACGGTTGAAAACGTCGTACAAAGAATTAAGAGCGGTCAAACAGTTGCATTAATTTCGGATGCCGGAACACCGGCCATTTCAGATCCGGGCTTTCTAGTTGTTCGCCAATGCATTGAAAATGAAATTGAAGTGGAATGCCTGCCTGGCGCAACGGCATTTGTACCAGCATTAGTTGCTTCAGGATTACCCAATGATCGATTCTGCTTCGAAGGATTTTTACCTCAAAAGAAAGGCCGTCAAACAAAAATCAACTGTTTAGCCAGCGAAAAACGAACTATGATTTTTTATGAATCACCGTTTCGACTAGTAAAAACGTTAACACAACTCTCGGAAGTATTCGGAAATGACCGAAGAGCTTCAGTTTCACGCGAAATTTCGAAAATTTTCGAAGAGACCCAAAGAGGAACATTAATGGAATTATCGCAATACTTTACCGAACACAATCCTAAAGGTGAAATTGTGCTAATTGTTGCAGGATTAGAAGAATAACATTACCTTTGCACTTGTAAAATTGAGAAAAAATCACACAGTTTCTTCAACTCATTAAATTATTCTCAGTTATTGCATTTAACAATCATTTCGATATGAAATCAATTTTCTTTTCTTTAGTCATTTTACTTGCCTTACTCACTTCATGTGGCAAACAATCTTCAGATTACAAAAAACTGGAAGCTCAAAATGACTCATTAATGAATGCCAAACTAAAACTACAGGAAGAAGTTGATGGGTATTTTTCGGCCATGAACCAGATTGAGCAAAATATCGAGAAGATTAAAAGTACAGAGAGCACTATCTCTATTCAGCCTGTCGGGAAAGAACTAAATGACGACATGCGTACTAAAATCAATGAAGACATGACGTATTTAAACGATATGCTTCAGGCTAATAAGGATGAACTTGCCCGGTTAAAAGCAAAGATTAAGAAAAGTGCGTTCAGATCCTCTGAACTTGAACACACCATCATTAGGCTAACAAAATCGTTAGAAGAAGAAACAACGAAAATAGCGCTATTACAATCTGAATTGGCAGCCAAAGATTCACTTATTGTCAAACTAGATACCAAGGTGAGTGAGCTGGGGAAAAACATTGAAGATTTATCGACGGAGAATAAGACAAAGGAAACGAAAATTAAGGAGCAGGACGAGACTATCCATACAGCTTGGTATGTTTTCGGTACCCGAAGCGAACTTAAGCAACAAAAGATAATCACTTCCGATGGCTTATTCAGTCAACAACGAGTTCTTCAACGCGACTTCAACAAAAACTATTTTGTCCGTATTGATGCACGAAACACCAAATCAATCCCACTTTACTCATCACATGCCAAGATACTTACAAACCATCCAAAATCTTCGTACACGCTTGAAAAAGAAAACGGAAACTTTGTATTATTAATTGTAGACACCAATGAATTCTGGAGTGTAAGCAAATATCTGGTTATAGAAGTAGAATAACAATCAACACGAAATGTACAATGCATAATAAAAAAACAATGCGCTTTCCACCATTCGGAGAGCGCATTGTTTTTTAGGCAATTTACTTACTTCACCTATTCAATTATCATATCAACCAATATTAACTGTAGACTATGAATTACAAATACGTTTTTATAGACCTGGATGACACCCTGTGGGATTTTCATGCAAATGCTAAATCATCGCTACACGAAATTTACGAGGAACGGAATTTAAGTCAATATTTCGATAGCTTTGAGCAATACTTTAGCATCTATGCAAAACGAAACATAGAACTTTGGGAGCTGTATGGGAAAGGAACTATTTCAAAAAAAGAACTTTCGTTAGAACGATTTCTCCACCCATTAATTCAAGTTGGAATCAACAATTCGGTTTTAGCGAAACAAATAGGAGATGAATACCTGGAGATATTACCCACCAAAACAGCACTTATTCCATTTGCGAAGGAACTGCTGGATTACCTTTATCCCAGATACCCACTGACAATAGTTTCCAATGGGTTTATTGAAGTTCAATACAAGAAGTTGGAAAGTTGCCAGATAAGACAATACTTCTCACATGTTGTACTTTCCGAAGCTGCTAAGGCACTAAAACCCGACAAACGTATCTTTGAATTTGCCATGCAACTAAACAACGCTGCAGCACCCGAGTGCATTATGATAGGTGACAGTTATGAAGCAGACATAGTGGGAGCAAGAAATGCTAAAATTGACCAGGTATATCTTGATCCAAAACAGAGAATACTATCAGACTATTTTCCAACAACATATCACATAAAAAAGCTGGATGAGCTTCTAAAAATACTTTAACACCAAATTCATTTTCACCTAAAAATGAATCTCTACAACTTTTCATTCTGGCTGCAGTTGCTTTTCTTTAAGTTTCGAACCAAGTCAAGGGCACAAACATTATTCTTCTGACCTTTAAAAAGCATTTTTACGAGCATTACTTCCAAATGCTGTCATAAAAACAATTTTAAGATCCCACCAAAAAGTCCACTTTTCCAGATAATACATATCATATTCCACACGTTTCTGCATTTTCCACAGTTCATCGGTTTCACCTCTATATCCGTTTACTTGTGCCCAACCGGTTATACCTGGTTTCACGTAATGACGAACCTTATAATAATCAATTAGTTCCGAATAGATATCGGTATGTTTCAACATGTGAGGCCGAGGTCCAACTACAGACATCTGGCCAAATAAAACATTAAAGAATTGTGGAAACTCGTCTAAATTAGACTTACGTAAAAAGCGACCTATTGGCGTTACACGACTATCCCCTTTTGTAGCCTGCTTTTCGTCAGCATCTTTACTAATGCGCATACTTCTGAATTTCATACATTTAAAAGTTCTATTATTGATTCCCGT
>DATFAW010000231.1:0-11914 GCA_035254165.1 Paludibacter sp. | reverse complement strand
ATTTAGAACTTAAAAATTTCTCCATTGAGCAGTAATTACAAATAAAAATCTGGCACGGATATTGGATATAATTAAGCAACTGAGAAAAGATACTTTAATTCTAATTCAGGAGAAGAGAATAATCACCGATAAATTTAAGATTATGAAAACGAAAGTAGCAAGCCTGTTAGTGGTACTGGTATTAATTACCACTCAATGTATGGCACAAAAAAGAGTAACAATTGAAGCTCAAAACGATGATATTAGCAATAATCTTGATTTAAAAGCGGTATCTACCGTGTTTGGTGAATCAAGAAATCTGGAGGACTTTGAACAACGGTTAAATGACTATGATAGTGGCATTTCAAATCTGGATTTAAACAACGACGGTCAGGTTGATTATCTACGGGTAATTGAGAAAAACGAAAACAACATTCACTTAATTGTAATTCAAGCTGTTTTAGACAAGGATGTTTATCAAGACGTGGCATCAATTGTTGTTGAAAGAGATCGTGATAGTAACACAACAGTTCAGGTGATTGGTGATCCTTACTTATATGGCGACAACTACATTATTGAACCGGCGTATGTTTATACTCCTTCCATTTTTTCATTCTTCTGGGGATCGGCTTATTTTAGCTGGCATTCGCCCTACTATTGGGGATATTATCCAAATTATTACCATCACCGTCGACCATATGAATTAAACATATACATGTCAAATGTGTACTCGCACGTTAATCATAATCAACGCTATTATTACACAAGCAACAGAAGGGATGATCGTGCGCTAGTTCTTCATAATTCTATCAGACGGAATGACTATGCGGTTAGATACCCGGATCGCACCTTCAGCAGCAGAAACGTAAATGTACGCAACAAACGGGAGTTTGAATTCAGTCGCAGTGGAGTAGTTCGCAGCAATCAATCACGAGTATATCAGGGGAATTCGACCGGAGATAGAAATATTAGATCGTATGATAACAATGTTCAACGGAATTCTCAATCGAATAGAGACAATTCCAATTGGAATCAACGGAATTCTGTTCAACGAAACTATACGCCTTCGAACGACAACAGGAATAGTACGTATCAAAACCGAAGCAACAATAATAACTGGCAAAACACAGGAAGTAGTCGCAGCCAAGACAATTCGAATAGTCAGATTTATTCACCTCAAAGAAGAGAAAGTAGCCCAAACACCAACAGCAATATTCAACGGAATAGCACCTATCAACCTCGTCAAAACACGGACAATGGAAGTAGAAATAGCGTTACCCGCGAGAATACAAGAAGTAACACTCAGGTAAGCCAACCAAGAAATGAAGTTCAAAGATCGAGTGACAATAACAATAATCGTGGCCGGGAATCAAGATCTGAGAATAAAGAATCAGGTAGAAGATAAATAAGGTATCATTTCGAAAAGACTATTTAGTTAACAATTAATCGCTGAGAAGTTTCTCAGCGATTTTTCTTTTGAAATCAAATCTACGATTCAAATTTTGTTTATATTTGTGCCTGTTCAGATTATTAATCTCCAGTTTAAATAATTATGTCAATTCCAACGTCTAGGGATAAAAAGCCCGCTAATATTTCTTTTGATATTGATAAATGCACAGGATGTGGACTTTGCGTAGAAGTTTGTAAAGACTTCGGTTTAGAAATCGTCAACCACAAAGTTGCAAAATCGGACAAGCCGGTATTTGGCTGTATTGGTTGCGGGCATTGTATGATGGTTTGCCCAACTGGAGTTATTGCTATTGAAGGACGCACTTTATCGCCTGTACAGTTATTCAATTTGCCTGACAAAAATATCGTTCCCGACTACGAGAGCCTGCTAGCCATGCTTCAGCGCCGTCGAAGTATTCGTGAGTTTAAAGCTATACCGGTAGAAAAAGAAAAGATTGATAAAATTCTGGAAGCGGCACAAACGGCACCAATGGGCTTACCACCTTCGGATGTGCACGTAGTCGTATTGGAAAATAAAATACAGGTCCGTGCTTTCGCCGAAGATTTTTCGGGTTTTCTGAAAGGAATCCGCTGGATGGCGTCCAACTGGTTTATGGCCTTGATGCGTCCGTTTTGGGGAAAAGAAAATGACGAAATGATGCGTAGTTTTATCAAGCCGGTATTCAATATCTATGTCGACAACATGGCTAAAGGTGATAACTGGATAAATTACGATGCACCTCTTGCCATGTACTTTTACGGTTCACCCTACTCCGACCCCGCCGACTCTATTATTGCAGCTACTTACGCCATGCTTGCCGGCGAATCGCTAGGACTGGGAACCTGTATGCTTGGGGCCATTCATCCATTCATCCAGAAAGGCAAAAAAGCCCGCCTGTTCCGCGAAAGGTGGGGAGTTAAATACCCGTCACGCGAAGGATTGGTGGTCATTTTTGGCTATTCCAATGTTCATTACAGCAAGGGTGTAAAACGAACTTTTGCAGATATACACCGGGTGAGTTGACAATGATCAATAGACAGTTATCAGTTAGCGGTTAATAGTTAATTGAGAAATGTATAATGGCTGTCCACTGATAACTGTTCATTGTTCACTGATGACTGTTCACTGAATAAAGGTACTCCTGCTCCGTTTGCCCGGGCGTAGGAATGAATTCGGCTTTATGAAGGCAGTGCAACGCATCCAAATCCATAATGGTGGAATAGCCCGAACGGGAAATAATCTTTTTGGCACCAAGTAAAGCCTCAGCCAGTTCCGAATCTGAAACGTGCGAAACTAATGTTACATTTCCTATTCGTTGCGCATTGATTTTAGCCCGTGGTTTTCCACAAGCAATAAGTGTTTTCTCTGGTCGGTTTTTATATCGCCGGATCAAGCTTTCTTCAAAAATGGTTCGTTGCGGTTCAATGCCCGAAATCATTGCCACTACATCATAATCCGTATTTGGTTTTGTGTTTTCCATTCCCTGAAAACGGGACAATGTCCCGATAAACTTCGCATTGCGCGGCAATGGATATTTGTGCGATAGATCACGCGACAAACCACCATTTTCTTCCTTGTCGGGAATCCAACATTCATCGTAACGGTTGATAAATGCTTTATGAATGTAATGAACTATCGGCTCAAGAAATTCCATGTTGCGGGGCATCTTTATCATCAGCTGATGCGTCATATAAATGGAATGAGTGCGTCTGCTCCACATCCCGAAGCGGTTATCGGAAATCACCTGGTCAAAATGCTCCGATTGAAGTAAGCTTCTCAGCCATAAGTGCTCGCGGATGATTCCGGTGATAATGTTTGGTAGATTGAACAGCATCGCTCCTACTTGCGACTTGCCGGCGGCATAATAAACAGAATAGGATGGAAATTCAATAAAACGGATAGCATGAAATTCCTGACGGAGAAACTCAAGCGGGAAACCATCAGCCGCCACTACTAGCTCATGGCCTTCAGCCATAAGTCGACGGATGACAGGCACGCAACGTGTGGCATGCCCCAATCCCCAGTTTAGCGGACAAATAAGAATTTTACCCCTAACCCCTAAAGGGGCACTATGCAAGTCAGTCTTCATAATTCCTATTATTGTTAGTTGTTCAACTAAAGAAAGAGGAAATCATAAACAAAACGTCTAGCTTGTTTATGAGACAAAAGTAACCCTATTCCCCTTTAGGGGTTAGGGGTCGATCTACCCTGCCACCGACACATCAAACCCTCTTGCTTTTACTTTTTCAGCAATAGCATTTAGTTCATCAACGTTTACTTTTTGCAGTGTCTGAGTAGGTGCTTCGCGATCGAGAGAATATATCATCACTTGTTGTGGCCGAATTTGATCCAGAGCGTTGAGCCAGGCTTCAATTTCCTCATTGGTAGTGTTATCAATCGTTTCGCCGCTTACTTCGCCACGCAGAAACATGGTTTGAATAATCAACCGGCCTTCAAATTTTTTCAGGTGTTCGATAAACCAGGCCACGTTGATATGTTTTCCCACGGGTTGATCCATCAGTTTCATGGTGCGGTCGATAGCCGAATCAAACTTGAGGATATTATTATCCACTTTGTTCAGCGCAGCGAAAACATGCGGTTTGTGAATGCGGGTAGAGTTGGACAACACACTTACTTTGGCTGTGAGGCAATACTGATTTCGCAATTCAATAGTATCGTCGATAATGCCGTCGAATTCGGCATGAAGCGTAGGTTCTCCATTTCCGGCAAAGGTGATTACATCGGGAATTAATCCTTCGGCAGACATTTCCTGTAGCTTTGCTTCCAGGGTTTTGCGCACTTGCTCCCGAGTTGGGATGGGCGACTCCTGCATGGTGGTATTGAAACCGCATTCGCAGTAAATACAGTTGAACGAACATATTTTGGCATCAATCGGCAGCAGGTTTACACCCAGCGAAAGTCCCAGCCGACGGCTTTGAATGGGTCCGAAAATGATTTGGTCGAATAAGAACATTATTTCAGTCTATAGTCTACAGTCAAAAGTCTATAGACTTGGTTTTACAATTAATATCACGAAGTAAATAACGGCGAAGCTAATAACGCGAACGAAGTGAGCTAATAGCTATAACTTTATAATTATCCTCTCCCCGAGCGTTTTTGAAAGTTGCTTCTTTACAATTTCCAGCTGGCTCATTTCCCGCATGAGTTCATCTACCAATTTGTTGTTTTTGGCATCGTTGGCAGCCTTCATTTGCAAGAGTTTCTGTTTAATCATATCCAGTATCAGGCAGTTTTTTAATTCAAAAACCACGCGTGGCACTAAATCAATGAATCGTTCGGCATCGGTTTCCACCCGTTTAATTTTGGAGTGAATCCGGCTCAAGGTATATTTGTCGGTCACCAAATCGGCAGTGAGCATACTTATTTGTCCGTTCTGATGGTACAGAAAGAAACGTTCGGCAATAAAGTTTTCCTGCTTATGCTGAATTTTGTATTCTTCGAGCATCAGGGCATGAACCGGATTCTCAAACACCATATTGTCGTGCTCCAGTTCTTCCAAAATATAATCGCCCACAGTTACGGGTTGCTGTTTTTCTTCGTCGGCATAAAAGAAAATGGCTTCGCCATGCTTTACGAGCACTTGCAGGATGTTACGTTCCTGCTCTTCGAACCTTGAAGTAATAACAGCCGATTCGGGTGCAAAAAACTCATCGGGCGGTGGCATGTCCGGCACATTAGAACGCCGGGTGGCATTTTTTTCCTGCTCGTTGTTTTTGAGTTTGTTGATCTCATAGTAGAGCATTTGCTCTTCCACGTTGAGTAAGGTGCTACACTCCTTGACGTATTCGCCGCGGATAGCCGTATTGGGAATGATGGCAATGCTTCGCACAATGTCCAGCACCAGCCCGGCACGTTTCACGGGGTCATTGCCCGCGTCGGCCAACAGCAAATTGGTTTTGAAACGGATAAAGTCGGAAGCGTTGCGCTCCACGTATTCGATAAAGTCGGAAGCATTGGTTTTGCGGGCAAAGGAATCGGGGTCATCGCCATCGGGCAAAAGCAGGACTTTGATGTTCAACCCTTCTTCCAATAGTAAATCGATACCACGGATGGAGGCTTTGATACCGGCCGCATCGCCGTCGTAAATCACCGTTACGTTTTCGGTGAAACGGTGGATAAGGCGAATCTGACCAGGCGTAAGTGATGTTCCGGACGAAGCTACCACGTTTTCGATGCCGCTTTGGTGCATCGAGATCACGTCGGTATACCCTTCTACCAAAAAGCAGCGGTCTTGTTTTACAACTGCCTGCTTGGCAAAGTAGATACCGTAAAGCTCGTTACTCTTGTGATAAATTTCCGATTCGGGCGAGTTGACGTACTTCGCCATTTTGTCGTCCTTCTTGAGGATACGCCCACCGAATGCCACCACTTTGCCGGACAACGAATGCACGGGAAACATAACGCGGCCGCGGAAACGGTCGGCGAGGTAATTGTTGTCGCCTTCAATCGTAAGACCGGTTTTGACAAGGTATTCTTTGTTGTACCCGGCTTTGATGGCAGCTTGCGTAAACGCATCGCGCACCTCCAGGCTGTAACCGAGTTGGAATTTCTGTATTATATCGTCGCGGAAACCACGTTCGCGGAAATAACTGAGTCCGATGGCTTTGCCGTCGAGATTATTGTGAAGCGTGTGTGTGAAGTGCTTTTGAGCAAAATCGTTGACCAGAAACATGGATTCGCGGTCGTTGCGCACGGCCATTTCTTCCTGCGAGAGTTCGCGCTCCTGCACTTCGATGTGGTACTTGCGGGCCAGGTATTTGAGCGCTTCGTAGTACGAAATCTGCTCGTGTTCCATGATGAAGTGCACCGAGTTACCGCCTTTGCCGCAACCGAAGCATTTGAAAATACCCTTGGCGGGCGACACGATAAACGAAGGTGTTTTCTCGCCATGGAACGGGCACAAACCGAGCAAGTTCACCCCGCGTTTCTTCAGGGTAACGTAATCGCCTACCACATCTTGTATCTGGGCGGCGTCGGTTATTCGGTCTATGGTGGGTTGGTCAATCATTTTTAGTTACAAGTTACAAGCTACAAGTTACAAGTCTGAAAAATAGCAGGCAGGAACAAGTAAACAAGGACAAAAATCAGAATACAAAATTACGGTTTTTATTCAACAAATGGGTAAGGGGAAAGAGTTAAGTTTAAAGAGAGAGTTAAGAGGTGGGGTTCGCGATTTTCAATCGCGGTTTACTAAGAGCGCGGTTGAAAACCGCGAAACCCGGGGGAAGAATGCTAAACCCGATGTTGAGCCCCAAGTACAATGTTCAATAAAATCCGGGAGCTAGCATTGTTCCTTTCCAGTTTTTCCAGTCTTTCACCAAATGGGCTTCAACAGGATTATTTATGGTGTATTCAACAGCCCGAAACAGGTGTTTGCCATCGCGGATGGTGGTATCGTAACTTTCTTTTTGCCACAGCGGTCCTGTTAATCCTTCGAGTTTATTGATTTTATTGGCAGAATACCGTTTTACCGAATGAAGAATATCCTGCAAATATACCGGTTCATCGCGTTCATTCTTTTCGTACAGCCTGAAAACCCAATGTACATGATTGTTCATGACACAAATGGCATAGTTTTCCAACCGTTTTCTGTCCCAAAAGCAAAGCGTCTCAAGCACAATGTCCGTATTTTCCTTTTTAGACAGATCAACAATAAATTGGGTTTGGAGATGTAGCAAGTCGTCATAAGCTTTCATGTATCTCCGGCGTATCATAGCATAATCCATCTTCAATTTCGCAAGTATTTCTTCAGTGGCTTTATTCTTTTTCGCGAATTCGATGTTTAAACTTATCCGCTGCAATTGCCGGGCGTAATCTTCCAATGCCTTGGGCGGCAACGCATCAATCAGCGACCATGTAACAAAGTAGGCCTGCCCCGGCTGTTGGAAATGAGGCAACATGTGCCTATACGCTTCTTTCTTTTCCATGGCTGAAATTATAAGATGGGTTTTGAAATGGGTTTCGCGATTTTCAATCGCGATCTTCTCAAAGTTTCGCTTTCGGGTCTCGCGATTTTTAATCGCGGCTTTTGAAAGAACGCGGTTAAAAACCGCGAAACCCGGACCCAACCGCGAGACCCACGCGAGACCCGGAAGTGAAGTCAAATTCTCTTACTTCACCGTCACACCAAGTGCTTCGAGCAATTGATTGTCGGGCAGCAGGACTTTGGCGTATTTAATGTAGTCGGTATATTGTTCGAACAAGGCATCGAAAGCTGCGTCGCGGGCATCGGTGGCAGCCTGAGCTTCGCCGGTTTCCTTGAGCAAACTTCCTTTCAGGGCTTGCAGGTCGGCTATTGCTTGCTTTTGAGCTGACACCACCGGGAGCGTGAGACTAATGGCACTGGCCTGCATTTGCAAAACGGGATTGACCGACAGCTGTGCATAAAAATTACTTATGAGCTGAATCCATGCGGGATAGGCTTTCGGGATTTCCACATCAAGTTGTAATGCCACGCGGGCAGGTGCACTGTCTTTGAAAAGAATGCGGGATAAGCCCCGGTGCTGAACAAATGTTTTGTTGACTTCCGCACGTTTGATGGTGAATTTCTGCTGTT
Source organism: Paludibacter sp. (assembly GCA_035254165.1). Lineage (GTDB taxonomy): Bacteria > Bacteroidota > Bacteroidia > Bacteroidales > Paludibacteraceae > Paludibacter. The sequence goes on along the minus strand of DATFAW010000231.1, from coordinate 3,908 downwards.
CAGCATCCTCATCGCCATACTCTTTAATTTGTGCCTGATACAATGTTTCCAATTGCATTAGATCAGCATTGAGCTTGTCAATTTTTTCGGCGTTGTAACCTACTGTCACCATTACTACAAAAATTTCCGGCAGGGAGGCATTGCCAAATGCTTGTTTCATTTTGGCAATTGATTCGTCCATGGTATCGAAATGTCTTTTTGAAGTTTTTGGTACTTCGGTTGTTTGATTTACTACTGTTTCCATAAAGATAAAAAATTTAATTAAGCAGTTGATATTATTTATTGTTTAAAAAAAATGTGCTTACTGATGTAGAAATTGAACATATGTTGCTTCCCGGTCATTTTCTCCCGGTGAACTATCATTTTCTCTAACTTCTATTCCATTTGCGCAGGCATCCCTAGCATTTTCTCATACCTCATCATCATATTCACCTGTTGCTCTCACTGTTTCTCTTATCTCCCAACCATTTCCTCCTACCTCCCTCCCATTCCAACACTAAAAAACTTAATTCAGACGTTTCTAGCAAGGGTTTCTGAAGATTTGCAGCAGTTATATACGCTTGTTTTCTTCACTTTAGGCTTCAAATGTAAAAACATTATTTTAAATAACAATGTGTAATAATGGTCTTTTTTAAAAAAGTTTTCAACATCTTATTGATTCCTATCCCTGACGGGTTTTGGGGCGGTTTTGTTCTTTCGGGCAATGGAACAAAGCAAGAAAATTGCGTGACAGGAATTGATATCAAAGAAATAACACGTATGTTTGCACAACAAAACGAATGTAAAAGAATATTTAATCATTTTTTATTCAACATATTGCTTCGTCAAAAAGAATAACCTGTTTCAACGAAGCATATGTTACCCCCAAAAAACAGAGCAATGAAAACAAGCAATTATTTAGTGGCAATCGCCCTACTAGCCTGCAGTTCAGCAGCCTCGCTGAAAGCGCAGGATGAGATCACAAACATTTTCAAGTCGGGTCTCACCGACTTAAACAAGGTGGCTAATGGCTACATGAAACCTGCCGGAAACAGCCTGGCAGCCGGATTGGGCTCTAACTGGTACAACACGGCAGAGGTACATAAAACTTTTGGGTTCGACCTCACCATCGGTGGTAGCGTGGTGATGTCTCCGCAGTCCGAACGTATGTTTGACATCACCGGACTTACCAACCTGAAACCAACCGTGGCGGGAACAACGCAAGCACCTACATTCACAGGAAGTGGCAGCGGCGTGGGTTTGGCCCTATATCAGCCTGACAAGCTAAGCAACGGTACTGCGAACCCTCTCAAAGGCCAACAGATCGTATCGTTCACCACGCCCAAAGGTGTTTCCAAATACATTCCGGCTCCTACCGTTCAGTTCACCATCGGTTTGCCGTTTATCAACGACCTGAGCATTCGGTGGATGCCCAAGGTAAAAGCGTCGGACGCCGATGTGTCATTAATCGGTATCGGTGTTAAGCATAATTTCAAACAATGGATTCCGGGGATAAAGTTGCTTCCTTTCGATGCGTCGGTATTGGTGGCTTATACGCATCTTAATGCCAACTATTATTTCCCAACATCGGACCAAATTACTCCCGACAAACTGCTGGGTAATAATTTAGCATACGACCCCAGTCAGGCAACAGGCGACTATAAAACACAGAGCCTGAAAATAAATGCCAAAGCATTTACTGCCGGAATAGTCGTGTCGAAAAAACTGGCGTTCTTCACTCCTTATCTTGGGCTGGGAATTGTAAAAACCAACTTTGATGCAGTTATGGCCGGCGTCTATCCAACATTGGGCGATCCGGTTTTGGACAAAAACGGCTTCCCTGTGTTGAATGCAAACAATAAACCGTTAATGCAAATTGTAAACAAAGTCGATCCGGTCAAAGTAACCGGTACCGAAACCATGCCAAACGCAACATTTGGTTTCCGCCTGAAGTTCGCCATAATGACCTTCCATGCACAATATGTTGCACAAAAATACGCAACAGCTTCAGCCGGATTTGGTTTTACTTTCAGATAGTTCACCAAGCTTTCATTCCTCTATAAAAGACACGGGTCATCAACTGCCTGTGTCTTTTTTGCATAAAATCTTAGCCATCGGGTTTCGCGATTTCCAATCGCGGTTTTTTCAAAGATCGCGATTGGAAATCGCGAAACCCGTTGTCCCAAAAATTGTAAACACCAATACTTTCCTTTATTTTCTTCTAAAAAAAACGTATCTTTGCGGTGTATTGCAGGTCTTTTACGACCCGACAACCGATTCTCATTTATGTTAAAGCAACAACTACAACAGAAGTTACAACAAAAACTATCGCCTGCGCAAATTCAGGTCATCAAAATGCTCGAAGTGCCTACTTTAGAGTTGGAAGAGCGTATACGTCAGGAGTTGGAGGAAAATCCTGCTTTGGAAGAAGGTGCTGAAACGGACAAAGAATCCGAGGAAATGGATGACTTAAGCATTGATGATGGTGGCAATAATGATGACCTGGACCTGGACGAATACATGGCCGACGATGACATTCCGGATTACAAACTGAAAGCCAACAACACGTCGAAAGACGATAAACATGAAGATATTCCGTTCTCGGCGGGCATGACTTTCCACGAATTTCTGATAGATCAGGTAGGTTTGATGCATTTATCCGAAAAAGACCGCCTGCTTACCGAATATGTCATTGGCAATATCGACGACGAAGGTTACCTGCGCCGCACCCCCGAAGCCATGGTAGACGATATCGTTTTTCAGGCCGGCGTGCAAACCACCGATGCCGAAATGTACCGCATCATCGAGCTGGTACGTCAGCTCGATCCGGCCGGAGTATGCGCCTCGTGCCTGCAGGAATGCCTGCTGCTTCAGCTTCAACGCAAAGACCAGACTCCTACCGTGAAACTGGCCACAGAACTCATAACCGAATACTTCGACGAGTTTTCGAAGAAACATTACGACAAGATACAACGCGGATTGGACATGGACGACACCATGCTGAAAAAAGTGATGAACGAAATCATTCATCTCAATCCCAAACCCGGAAATGCCTGGGGCGGCAACATCCTGGAAAAATCAATGTCCACCATTGTTCCCGATTTTATCCTGGAAAATGACGAAAACCAACTGACCGTTTCGCTCAACAACAGCAACGTGCCTGAACTGCGGGTGAACAGCACCTACAACAACATGTTTCAGGATTATGCCGGAAACAAACAGAACCAAAGTCGTGAAATGAAAGATGCGGTGATGTTCGTTAAACAAAAGATCGACTCCGCGCGTTGGTTTATCGACGCCATCAAACAGCGCCAACAAACTTTGCTTACCACCATGATGGCAATTGTGGACTTTCAGCGCGAATTCTTTATCGAAGGCGACGACACGTATTTGAAACCGATGATTCTGAAAGATATTGCCGACCGCACCGGATACGATATTTCTACCATCTCGCGGGTGAGCAACAGTAAATATATACAAACAGAATTCGGCATATTTCCGGTGAAATACTTTTTCTCCGAATCGATGACCAACGACTCCGGCGAAGAAGTTTCGACCCGCGAGATCAAAAAGATTCTGCTTGAATGCATCGAAAGCGAAGACAAACGCAAACCGTGGAACGACGACGCGCTGGCCGATGTGCTCAAAACAAAAGGCTACATCATTGCCCGCCGCACCGTGGCCAAATACCGCGAGCAGTTGAACATTCCGGTGGCACGCATGCGGAAAGAAATTTAAAAAGCGTCACAGAGGGTATTTCTATATAGGTTTTTAGGCATAAATAGTCTCAGATAAAGTAAGTATGAGTGAAATTATTATATATACTAATTCCGTAAATCAAATTCAGGTTGAAGTTGATTATGAAAATGGCACTCTTTGGCTTAATCTTAATCAAATCAGTCAGCTCTTTGAAAAAGACAAATCAGTAA
>DATFAW010000230.1:0-10771 GCA_035254165.1 Paludibacter sp. | reverse complement strand
AGAAAACCAAAATTGAGAGAACTGAAAACAGATAATGAAACAACGAACCTCTGGCTCCCTTCGCTGTCGCAAGTCTGTAATTTATGCCAATAATGAAACGATCCACACAACCCTCTTTTGCACACAACCTAATAAACCCTATATTTGTACGCCGAAGCTGTCAACTGATTTTTGATTCGGTTAACGGTACGTTTAGTGGATAATGATGTTTGATAATCTGTTTTTTTGAATACAATCTGTAGCTAAACATCTTGTAACTATTTACTTGTAACTTGTAACTTTTTTTGATTATGCGTAAAATTATGTTCGTAGTAGTTGCTGTTTTGACCTTGTCGGGGCAGGCACAAAATAAAACGGTATTAAAAGATGGTATCTGGCGGGGCGAGTTGTCGGTAGCCGACAATCATAAAGCTCCTTTTCTGTTCGAAGTAAAAAATGCTGCTACGCCTTCGGCCAAAGTGGTGTTAATCAACGGCGAGGAGCGGGTGGATCTGATAGGAGTAACTTTCCGGGGCGATTCGGTGATCATTCCCGTGGAATCGTACGATGCGGTTATCAAAGCCGTTGTAACAGGTAATACCTTGCAGGGCCGCTTCCTGAAAAACTATATGCCGAACGATATCGGAGTAGCCCTTAGTGCAGAATACAACAACAAAAACCGTTTTGTTCCGGTGACGAATCCGGCAGATGTGTCGATAGATGGCAAATGGGATGTGTTGTTTGTGGGTGAGAAAGGCGATACCACGCGTAATGTGGGTATCTTTAAAACCGTGAACCGTATCGTTACGGGTTCGGTGTTGACTAATTCGGGCGATATGCGCTTCCTCGAAGGAGCATATACTGCAACAGGTGTTCAGCTTTCGGCATTTGCCGGACTGAGTCCGTATTTAATAGAGCTGAACTTTGAAGGAAATGACCGCTTCAAAGGCACTTTCTTTACTGCCCGTGGCAAAACCAAACTGATAGGCCGACGCAACAGCAAAGCCGGATTGGCCGATCCTTACACGCTCACCAAACTGAAATCTGGTGCTGAAACGCTAAGCTTTAAGCTTCCGAACATTAACGGGCAAACAGTGTCATTGAGTGACGAGCGTTACAAAAATAAAGTGGTGATTATCTCCATTCTCGGAAGCTGGTGCCCCAACTGCCTGGACGAGATGAAGTATCTGGCGCCGTGGTACAAAGCCAACAAAGCCCGTGGTGTGGAAATCATCGGCCTGTCATTTGAGCGCAAAGATGATTTTGCCTATGCCAAAGCAGCCATTGCCCGCCTGAAAGCAAAATACGGTGTCGAATACGAAATACTTTTTGCCGGAAAAGTGGGCGACGAAGCCACAGCCACAGCGCTACCTGAAGTGGAAAAAGTAAACAGTTATCCCACCACCATTTTTATCGATAAAAAAGGAAAAGTCCGCAAAATATATACCGGCTACAATGGTCCGGCTACGGGATTGTTCTACGAAGAATTCAAGCAGGAGTTCAATGGGTTAATGGATGACTTGCTGTCGGAATAAAGAATGATAGAACCTGTATCAAAAGCACGCAAATAAGCAAGCAACACAAATTTTCGCAAATAAACTTTTAAAGTTGAATATAATTTGCGGACTTTTAATTCAATAAAATTGTGTTGATTTGCGTGTTTTGTGTTATTTGCGTTCAAAAAAACTTTTGATACAGGCTTTGAATGTCTCAATTACGAAACATTAACGCCGATTCCCGTTTTTCCCATTACTTTTTATCCTACATTTGCCGCAACTTTTTACGCTTAGCTTTGTTTGAACATCAAATGAAAAAACTATTCTCCATATTATTTGCAGTGATGATCCTCCTTTCGGGGATGCATCTTTCGCTTGCTACGCATTTTTGCGGTGGAGAAATTGCTGCGGTAAAAATGTCATTTACAGCCGAAAAAGCCGGTTGCGGTATGGAAGTACCAACGCAGGCAGCTCCTGAAAAAAGCATTACTGCCGAAAGCTGCTGCAAAGATGTTTTGTCTTTTTATGCAGTTGATAATAATTACGATTCATCAACTCTTCAGATTAAAGAACCTGCCAGTCATCTTTTGCAGGTTCTCTATATTCCCGAAAGCATTGGATTTCAATTTTTCAATGCCAGTTCTTGTGTAAACGCAAATGTCCAGCCACCGGGTAAATTCATTGCCAGTGCTGTAAGTCTCCCTGATATTTGCGTATTCCGCATTTGATTTTCTCCCCGCTAATGGAACATCCCGATTTGTAGGGAGGCACTAAGGACTCTAAGTTTCACTGAGAAACATTAGTTGACTTTGGTTTGTTACATCTGTATTTCACGCAGATAACACTAATTTACGCAGATTCATTTCCACCAAGTCTCTTAAGACACGAGGTTACACGCAATATAGATTTGTGTGAATTTGCGTTAGTTGTGTCATTTGCGTTCCAATTATCATTCAATAAAAAATAATTTGCGTGAGTTCTCGGAATTTGCGTTCTAACAAAAAAACAAAATGAAAACTATAAAATTCTTCATAGCCATCGTGGCACTTACCATTTCTACAGTGGTTTTTGCAGCAAATAAAACAGAAGCTATTAAAGTATCGGGTAACTGTGAAACCTGTAAAGCCCGAATCGAAAAGGCTGCCAAGGTGGATGGCGTAGCTAAAGCTGACTGGAACACAAAAACAAAAGTGTTGACATTGGTTTACGATCCATCAAAAGTGAAAAGCGACGATGTGCAAAAGAAAATAGCTGCCGTAGGTCATGATACTCAAAAGTATAAAGCCACTACTGCTGCCTATAATGCATTGCCGGGGTGCTGTAAGTACAGATGAGATTAAAACCCTGAAAGGGTTTAATTTGAATAACCACGGGTGAAGCCCGTGGAAGATACGGACAGATAGAAACAGCCCTGAAGGGGCTGAATATCACAAGATGATGTTGTTCAACCCTTTCAGGGTTGGTCTTATGGATGTAGCCCAACCGTGGGTTTTACCCACGGTTATTCACATTTAGCCACTTTGTGGCAAAGATTTAACCACAATAATTTATGTTTAATCGATTAGTCAAATATTTTCTCGAACACCGGCTGATTACCTTTATTTTTCTGATTGCCTTTGTGGTAATGGGAATCACGTATTCGCCGTTCAATTGGAAAACGGGGATGATTCCCCGTGATCCGATTCCGGTGGATGCCATTCCGGATATTGGTGACAACCAGCAAATCGTTTCTACCGAATGGATGGGTCGCTCGCCCAAAGATATTCAGGATCAGATTAGTTATCCGCTTACTTCTGCCTTGCTTGGCATTCCGGGGGTGAAAACCATTCGGAGCACATCCATGTTCGGCATGTCGTTTATCTACATTATTTTCAAAGATAATGTAGAATTCTACTGGAGTCGGTCGCGCATTCTGGAGAAACTCAATTCGCTTCCTGCCGGAACATTGCCGCAAGGCGTTCAACCAGCCTTAGGACCGGATGCAACAGCACTTGGGCAAATCTTCTGGTACACGCTTGAAGGGCGTGACCCAAAAACAGGCAAACCGAATGGCGGCTGGAACCCTCAAGAATTGCGAACTATTCAGGACTTTTACGTGAAATACAGTCTGTCGGCTGCCGAAGGTGTTTCGGAAGTGGCTTCTGTGGGCGGTTTTACTAAGGAATACCAGGTAGATGTAAACCCCGAAGCATTGAAAGCTTTTGGAGTTTCGGTGATGGATGTGATGAATGCCGTCCGCAAAAGTAACCTGGACATTGGTGCAGAAACCGTGGAACTGAATAATGTGGAATACATTATCCGCGGACTTGGTTATGTGAAGAATCTTGATGATCTGGATAATTCGGTTGTTTCGGTGCGGAATAATATTCCAGTCAGGATAAAAGATGTTGCGCGCACTTCCTTTGGTCCTGCTACCCGCCGCGGTGGGCTTGACAAAGCAGGAAGCGAAGCCGTGGGAGCGGTGGTAGTAGCCCGTTACGGTTCCAATCCGATGGAAGTGATTGGCAATGTAAAAGCTAAGATCAAAGAAATTGAAGCCGGATTGCCCCAAAAGAAACTGGCCGATGGAAGCATTTCCAAAGTAACCGTTGTGCCGTTTTACGACCGTACTGGTCTGATTAAAGAAACCATTGGCACACTTGAATCGGCTCTTTCGCACGAAATCCTGATTAGTATTATCGTCATTATTGTGTTGGTGCTCAATCTCCGGGCTTCGGTCATCGTTGCCGGATTGTTGCCGCTGGGTGTGCTGATGACTTTTATTCTGATGCACTTTTTCCATGTGGATGCCAATATCGTGGCCTTGTCCGGTATTGCCATTGCCATTGGGGTAATGGTGGACATTGGGATTGTGGATGTGGAGAATATCCTGCGGCATCTCGAAATGCCAGAGAACAAAGGCATTCGTGGTAAAGAGTTGATGAATGTCATTTACCTTGCCACAACCGAGGTTCGTGCTGCGGTGGTGACTTCCATTGCTACTACCATTGTCAGCTTCTTGCCGGTTTTTGCCATGGAAGCCGCCGAAGGAAAGCTTTTTCACCCATTGGCGTTTACCAAAACATTTGCCTTGTTGTCGGCCTTTATCCTCGGTATCGTGGTGCTGCCAACCCTGGTGCATATCGTTTTTGATATACGGATTGATACCAAGAAGATACGCCGTTATTTTAATGGTGGATTAATCGTTGCCGGAGTGCTGTTCACTGCTATTTGGCAGGTTTGGCCGGCACTGGTGTTGGTGGCTGTGGGAATCAATAACCTGCAGGATTACCGTTGGTCGAAAGAAAAGAAAGAATATCCGAACTATATCAATATCGCTGTTACCGTTTTGGTGGCGTTGTATTATTTATCCATGGAGTGGCTGCCGTTGGGTGCTCACAACAGTTTGTTTGTCAACTTCCTTTTTGTGGCGGGCATCGTTGCAGTTATCCTGGGTGCGTTGATGACGATGGTGCATTTCTACGAACCGATTTTGCGTTGGGCATTGATTCATAAATGGAAATTTTTGATATTGCCTGCATTTACTTTACTTTTCGGATTGCTGGTGTGGCAAGGTTTTGATAAAGTGTTCGGACCGGTAGCAACCGGCTTTGAAAAGATAGGGTGGAAGGCACCTGCAAAAATATTCCCCGGAACGGGCAAAGAGTTTATGCCGTCGCTCAACGAAGGTTCGTATCTGCTTATGCCAACCAGTATGCCGCATTCGAGCATCGAAAAGAACCTGCAATATATCGAAACATTGGATAAGCGCCTGGCAACTATTCCCGAGGTGGAAGTGGCGGTGGGCAAATGGGGTCGGGTGAATTCGGCGCTTGATCCCGCTCCGGTGCAAATGTTTGAGAATACCATTAATTATCGTCCTGAATATATTTTGGATGAAAATGGTCATCGGGAACGCTTCAAGGTAGATAAAGAGGGTGCTTTTCTGTTGAAGAACGGAAAGACTTTCAATGCCGAGAAAGAAACTTTCCGCGCCATTCCAGCCGATAGTTTGATTCAGTCTGACAAAGGTGAATATTTCCGTCAGTGGCGGTCGCAGATTAAAAAGCCGAACGATATCTGGAACGAAATTGTAAAAGTAACCGATATTCCGGGTTTGACTTCTGCGCCGAAACTACAGCCCATTGAAACCCGGTTGGTGATGTTATCTACCGGAATGCGTGCACCTATGGGTTTAAAAGTGTATGGACCGGATTTGGAATCGATAGAAAAAGCGGGTATGCAGTTCGAAAAAGCATTGAAAGGAGTTCCGTCGGTCAAAGCGGCATCGGTGTTTTACGACCGTGCTGTGGGTGCGCCTTACCTGGAAATAAAGCTCAACCGCGAAAACATGGCGCGTTACGGAATGACCGTGAGTGATGTGCAGGAAATCCTGCAGGTAGCTATGGGTGGCATGGCGTTGAGTACTTCGGTGGAAGGGCGCGAACGTTTTCCGATGCGGGTACGCTATGCCCGCGAGTTGCGGGATAATCCCGAAGATATCAAGCGGATTCTGATTCCGGCAATGAACGGTACGCAAATTCCGTTGAGCGAACTGGCCGATATCAATTATACACGCGGAGCGCAAATGATTAAAACCGAGAATACATTTTTGGTGGGTTATGTCATTTTCGACAAAGTGGAAAGCAAAGCCGAAGTAGATGTGGTGGACGAAGCCGGCAAGATTTTGCAGAAAAAACTCGACTCGGGCGAATTGAAATTGCCCGTGGGCGTGACCTATAAATTTGCCGGAAACTACGAAAATGAGATTCGGGCTACGGAACGACTGTCAATTGTTATTCCGATTAGTTTGTTACTGATTTTGCTCTTGTTGTATTTCCAGTTCAAAACGGTGACAGCTTCGTTTATCCATTTTTCGGGCGTGTTTGTGGCGTTTGCCGGCGGATTTATCATGCTGTGGCTCTACGGACAGGATTGGTTCCTGAACTTCTCCATTGCCGGAATGAATCTACGCGACATGTTTCAAATGCACCCGATAAATCTGAGTGTGGCGGTCTGGGTTGGGTTTATTGCTTTGTTCGGTATCGCTACCAACGATGGTGTGATAATGGGAACTTATATTCACCAAGTGTTTGAAGAAAAGAAACCCAAAACAGTACACGAAGTGCGTGAGGCGGTAGTAATTGCCGGTAAAAAGCGGGTTCGTCCGGCCATGATGACCACAGCAGTGGCGGTAATCGCCTTGTTACCCGTGCTCACTTCTACCGGAAAGGGCGCTGATATTATGGTGCCGATGGCCATTCCCACTTTTGGTGGAATGATTATTCAGGTGATGACCATTTACGTGGTGCCGCTGTTTCAGGCGATGTGGAGGGAGAAAGCTGTTTCACGGGTTTCGCGAACCAACGGTCATGACCGTAGGGAATAATTCCGAATCGCGAGTCTGAAATAGAATGATATCGGTAACTTTAATCTCCGGTTTTAAAGGGAATAATATCGCGATTTGGAAATCGCGAGACCCAATTCAGATTAAATTAGAAGAACATGAAAAAACTAATTTTATATATCGGTTTATTTGCTTTTAGCATGTATGCTTATTCGCAGGATTCGCTGATGCATTACCTCGAGCTTGCTACAAAAAACAACCCGACGGTTTTGCAACGATACAATGAATATCAGGCAGCATTGCAAAAAGTTCCGCAGGTGGGCAGTTTACCCGATCCTCAATTGGAAATGGGCGTTTTCTTAAGTCCGATGGAAGTGCTGAGTGGTAATCAGGTGGCGGATATCAAACTGATGCAAATGTTCCCGTGGTTTGGCGTTATCAAAAATGCCAAGGATGAAATGAGTCTGATGGCAAAAATGAAGTTCGAAGCCTTCAGGGATGCGAAGTTACAGGTTTGCTACGATGTACAGCGTGCCTGGTTCGATTTGTATCGGATCCGTCAAAATATCCGCATTTCGGAAAAGAATGTGGAACTTTTGAAAACCATTGAACGGTTGACGCTGGTAAAGTTTCGATCCGGTTCATCGGGTGGCGGCTCTGCTGTTTCCGGTGGAAATATGTCAGGCAATGCTGTTCAATCAACTACTTCGGGCTCTTCGGGAATGAATACCATGGGAGGCGGTTCTGGAGCTTCAACAGCTTTTCGCCCTGCAACTTCCTCAGGTTCGGCTTCTATGAGCTCTGCAACCGGAGCTTCCGGTTTGTCGGAAGTGTACCAGATTCAGATTGAGCAGGCAGGTTTGGAAGATAATATTGCTTCCTTGAAGACAGAAGAACAGTCGGCAATGGCGCGTTTCAATAGTTTGTTGAATCGTCAGCAGAAAACTCCTGTTGTATCCGTTGAGTTGCTGCCTATCGAACCGTTGGATATCGCTTATTTGTCGGTTACTGATTCGATGTTTACCCGGAATCCGATGTTGGGCATGTTATCGTATGAGCAACAATCGCTCACAGCACGTACCAAAATGCAGAAACAAATGGGACTACCCATGGTAGGAGTGGGGCTGAATTACACGGTTATCAACAAAAGCGAAATGTCTACTTCGCCCATGAATGGGCAGGATATGATTATGCCTATGCTTACGGTAACTTTGCCTATTTATCGCAAAAAATACAAAGCTATGCAAGCTGAAACCCGGTTTTTGAAAACGGCTTCGGAGCAAAATTATCAGGCAACTGTCAATTCGCTTCAAACCGGGTATTTCGAAGCGTTGCAACAGTACAACGATGCCGGGCGACGCATGAAATTATACGATAGCCAAAGCCAGTTGGCAAAAAAGTCACTGGATATTTCCATTAAAACCTTTTCATCGTCGGCTTCCGGCTTAAGCGATATTCTGCGCATCCGCCAGCAATTGCTCGACTATGAATTGAAACAAGTGGATGCTTTAGTAGAATTTAATAAGGCGGAAGCGTTGATAAAACGATTGGTTCCAAATACGACCCCAAACTCCTAAAGGGACTTAAAGACCAAGTTTCTGATTTAGGGTTAAATAAAAACAATACTAATATCTCTTGTCCATCTTTATGGATTAGGGGTAATTAAAAGATAGAATATGAATAAAATATTTAAAACTAACTCCAGTTCCCCTTTAGGGGTTAGGGGTTCTTTATGGCTTAGGGGTTTTCTTTTGGTTCTTGCCGGGCTGTTTTTGGGCTGGTTGTTTTTTCATTCAGGTAATAAATCAACTGAGAAACAACAATCAACAGAAACAAAAAAACAGATTTGGACGTGTGCAATGCATCCTCAAATACGGCAAGATCATCCAGGTAAATGTCCAATTTGTGGCATGGAATTAATCCCGGTTACTGACGGTGGTGTAAAAATCGATTCGAATGCTGTTCATTTCAGCAAAGAGGCAGCCGAACTGGCTAATGTTACAACCTCTGTTGTTAGTCGTCAAAAGCCGACAAAAGAAGTACGGCTTTACGGAAAAGTGCAAGCTGACGAACGCTTGTTGCAAAACCAGGTAGCACATATCGGAGGTAGGATCGAAAAACTGTTGGTGAATTTTACGGGCGAACCGGTTCGTAAAGGACAATTGCTGGCGGTTATTTATTCGCCTGAACTAGTTACAGCTCAACAGGAATTGCTAGAAGCGGCCAAAAGCAAAGAGTCGCAGCCCGAAATTTATGAAGCAGCCAAAGAAAAGCTTATGCAATGGATGCTTACCGAAAGACAGATTGCGCAGATTGAAAGCTCCGGTCGGGTAAAAATGAATTTCGAAGTGTACTCCAATACATCGGGAATTGTCACTGCCAAGCGGGTGAATACGGGCGATCACGTTTCGGAAGGAACCGTGTTGTTTGATGTGGCGAATCTTTCGAACGTTTGGGTATTGTTTGATGCCTACGAAAGCGATTTGCCTTTCCTGAAAGTGGGCAATACCATTTCGTTTACCTTGCAGGCATTGCCCGGCACAAATTTTTCAGCCAATATCAGGTTTATTGATCCGGTTATTGATCCGGTGAACCGTGTGGCTAAAGTGCGTGTGGAAGTAAGTAATGCTGGTGGTAAACTTAAACCAGAAATGTTCGCAACAGGTGTAGTGAAGGCAAATTTGAACGAGTTCAAAGACAAACTGGTGATCCCTCGGTCAGCTGTTTTGTGGACGGGCAAACGCTCCATTGTATATGTAAAACAAGCTGTAGGCGTAGTCGAAGGGGTTAATTTCAAAATGCGCGAAATTGAACTTGGACCAATGCTTGGCAACAGTTATGTGGTGGAAAGCGGCTTAAAAGAAGGTGAGGAGATTGTAACTGATGGCACATTCAGCGTGGATGCTGCGGCGCAACTGGCGGGAAAGCCGAGTATGATGAATCATGATGAACCCAAACCTAAAAAAGTTAGCAGCATGCCCGGTATGGATATGTAATGTTCTTTTTTATCAATAGCCTCCTGCTTTAGTTGGAGGCTATTGATAAGAAAACTATTTATTGCCACGAAGTGGCTAAATGTGACAATCCATCATTTAGCTAAAGCCTGCTGTGATCCCTCGGTTAGATGTTTTGTGGACGGGCAAACGCTCCATCGTATATGTAAAACAAGCTGTAGGCGTAGGCGAAGGGTTTAATTTCAAAATGCGCGAAATTGAACCTGGACCAATGCTTGTCAACAGTTATGTAGTGGAAAACGGCTTAAAAGAAGGTGAGGAGATTGTAACTGATGGCACATTCAGTGTGGATGCTGCGGCTCAACTGGCCGGCAAATCAAGTATGATGAATAAGTAAAAATCCCTATGCTGCTACGGGATAAAAATGCATGGTGGTGTTATTTATCTTTGCTAGGTTTGGCAACGTTATTTATTTTCTATTTGTTGTCAATATATTGGGGTGGAATTGGCGTCTTTTTTTAAAGCACTTTTCATTGCATCTAATTCTGTAGTTAATTTACCATTCTCAATAGCTAATTTTTCATACCTGTCAAGAAGATAATTGAATGATGTTTGATCTGCTACTTTAACCTCTGGTTTTGGAGTGACGGCTTCATCTTTAAGCATATTTCCTTTTCCTAAAAGAAGCCAATTCATGTCAATTGATTCAAACTTGTTTGCAATATCACATAAAATATCGTACGATGGATTAGTGTTTGGCTTCTTTAAACGATTGATTTTTTCAGGAGAATCGTATTTCAAATAATTTATGGCAAAAGAATTTACACTCTTAATATCATAGTGTTCAAGTATTTGACACAGTCTTTCAAAAAAGTTTGTTTCTTTCTTCATTTTTCTTTCCTTGATTTCAAATAAGTTTGCTACATTTGCATTCGTTTCATGTTTGCAACGTATATTTGGGCTGTAACGGAATATGTACTGGCTCAATGCAAAATAAAGTTTCGCATTGATTACAG
>DATFAW010000229.1:0-11706 GCA_035254165.1 Paludibacter sp. | reverse complement strand
AAGTAATCGTTTCTTTTTCATTTTTGTAGATTTTTAGTTAGTAAATTAGGATTGTAAAAATATTCGACCCGGTTTTCATTGGGTCGTGTTTCATAATATTGTCCATGATAAAACTCAGTTCCTGCATTGTATTCCCAGTCGAAATAATAAGGAGTTCGCAACTGAAAATAGCGGTTCTTTTTATATCGTTTTGGACAGAGAGGAATGGCAAAATGAAAGCCACCATTAAAATGCCCTCCTGCCACCATGGCATAAAACCCGATAGCTGTCTCGTTCCAATAACGGGTGCAGTCGCCGCGGAGGCCGTAATCTCCATTCAGATAACGTCCTGCAGTAGCATCGAATTGCAAGTTGTATGGTTTATGGAAGTAACCGCCTTGCAGAAAAAAGGTAAGGGTGTTTAAATCATCGCTATACCAACCGCTTTCGTAATGTTGATATAAACCGGTATATCCGGCATTCATGCTCAGATAGCATTGCCCGGCGAGGAAGAAATGGGTCATGGTAAGGTCTGCTCCATATCGGCTTTCATTAAACTTCCCGATTACAGCACGTCCCAGAATGGTTCCGGGTAACCGAAATTCCTGTGCGAGTGTAACAAAGCCCGGGCGAATTAAATTGCCTTCTTCCCCATATTGATAATCACTGCATATCGGAAAGATAATCTGTCCCGTAAACTTCATTCCGCGCCAGAGCGAAACTTCAAGAGCCGGCGCTATGTTGAATTGCAATTCGTAAATTTGATCGAACCGTACATTCATCAAAGATATTTGCGGATAAACAACCAGATCAATCTTATTTATATGTTGGTTAAGAGGAATAGAATTACGAAGTAGTTTCCACGCCTTATCTGTTTTATATGATACATTAATATGCCGGATTGCTTCGGAAAGGGTAATTTCTCCGGTTCGGTATTGTTGCCAGCTATGAGGGTTGAGTTGGGTTATAACAACGGGTAAGTCATTGACGAGTGTTATTATTTTAAGGGTGTCATATCCACAATCCTGAAGTGTATCTAATATTTTGGAGAGTGCAGTTGATTTATTCCGAAAGAGATTGTTCTCGTAAGTTATTATAAGGGTTTTATTGTTTACAGGGAGGATGCGAATGTTCTCAAAACCGATATTCTCAAGTCTTTTGGCTATTTCGCCGACTTGAGACTGGGCTGTTAAATTGCTGCCGTTTATTGACAACAGGATGAAAACGGATAGATAGCAAATATGATTCTTCACAGGTTCTTAATCTTTATAAACCCAATATGACAAATCTAAAAGTATTATCGTTTAAAAGCTTGCATAGTGAAAAAATGCATAAAACAGCAAATTGATACTAAAACATATAAAAAAGAAATAAGTTCTCTTCGCAAGTCATATTTAACTGATTTCTACGTCTTTTTTACGGTTGATATCTTTGGCTATTTCCTTCGATATATTTGCGTATCTTTGCAAACTCAAAATTAGAACTCTTTATGCACGAACATATACAATTAACCCTTGCGCCTGAACTGGCTGAAAGGGCTGAATTACTAGCCAAACAGGTGGCAGATAAACTGGAAATTTCGCCTGCGCGTATCACCCGCTTGCGCACCACCAAAAAATCGATCGATGCGCGTTCGTTTCAACCGAAAGTGAATCTGACCGTGGAAGTGTACTGGGACGAACCGGCTCCGGAAGTGGTGAAACCTCATTTCGGGTATCAATCGGTGGTTGGAAAAACGCCTGTGTTGATCATTGGTGCAGGACCTGCCGGACTTTTTGCGGCGTTAAAACTTATTGAATCGGGTTTTAAACCCATTGTTTTGGAGCGTGGAAAAAGTACGCATGCCCGCAAAGAAGATATTGCCCAACTGAACCGCAATAAAGGCATGGATGCCGATTCTAATTATTGCTTCGGTGAAGGAGGAGCGGGCACATTTTCCGACGGAAAACTGTATACCCGTTCGAAAAAGAAAGGCAATACCGATCGCATTTTCGAAATTTTTCATTTTCACGGTGCTGCTGGGGAAATTCTGTATGATGCTCACCCTCATATCGGGTCGGATAAACTGCCTGTTGTCATCGAAAATATAAGCAAAACCATCACTTCGTGTGGTGGCGAAATTCATTTTGAACAAAAGCTGACTGAAATTCTAATTGAAGATAATCAAGTAGTAGGTTGCAAAACGGGTGATGGAACTGTTTACGAAGCAAAATCGTTGATTCTGGCAACCGGGCATTCAGCTCACGATATATATGAAATGCTCGACCGTCAGGGTGTTGCTCTCGAAGCAAAAGGTTTTGCCATGGGCGTGCGGGTAGAGCATCCTCAAGCACTGATTGACAGTATTCAGTACCATTGTAAGGAGCGTGGACCGTATCTGCCTGCTGCCAGTTATAATCTGGTTGGTCAGGTGAACGAACGTGGTGTATATTCATTCTGCATGTGCCCGGGTGGGCATATTGTTCCGGCCGGAAGCGGATTGAACGAAATAGTTGTAAACGGTATGTCGGCTTCGCAGCGCAATTCGCCTTATGCCAATTCAGGCATCGTGGTGGAGATTCGGCCCGAAGATATTCCAGCCGATTTTCAGCAGTACGGTGTATTGGCCGGACTGAAATTCCAGCAGTATGTAGAACATTTGGCTTATACCAATAATGGCGGGCTTGGGCAGGTAGCTCCGGCACAACGGCTGGGCGACTTCGTGAGAGGAAAACTCTCAGCCGATTTGCCTGCATGTTCGTATTTGCCGGGATTGATTTCATCGCCTTTACATTTTTGGCTGCCTGATATTATTTCTTCAAGACTTCGCGAAGGGTTTAAAAAATTCGACCATAAAATGCATGGTTATTTGACCAACGATGCTGTGGTAGTAGGAGTGGAAACGCGTTCTTCGGCGGCTGTTCGTATTCCACGTGACCCGGAAACAGGACAACATCCGGTTGTCAAAGGGCTTTTCCCTGCTGGTGAAGGTTCAGGTTATTCGGGTGGAATCACCTCATCGGCTATAGATGGTGAAAATGCAGCAAACTTCGTTGTAAAAAGTTTGATTTAAAGGCTGGTGGAAGTAAAATTCCACCAATCCATGATACAAAATATTCTAATAAGCGGAATCATAATTCCGTCATTCCTAAAATACAAAACATGAAACGTAAACCACAAACTCGCGCTCCTAAAGAAATATATTTAAAAGCCACCGAACCGATTGAACTGATGACGTTTTTATTGGCTAAAATGGGCGGCATGAGCCGTAATTCAGTGAAATCGCTACTGGCTCACCGGCAAGTGATGGTGAATAAGAAAGTAACTACGCAATTTAATTTGCCTTTACAACCCAATGACGTTGTTGCTATTAATAGTGGACGTGGAAATATCGAACTTAATCATCCTAAACTAAAGATCATTTTTGAAGATGAGTACCTGATAGTGGTGGAAAAGAAAGAAGGACTATTGACTGTAAGTACCGGAAATCCGGATGAAACAACAGCTTTTTCTATCCTGAAAAACCATGTAAAGAAAAGTTCACCTGCTAACCGTATTTATGTGGTGCATCGTCTCGACCGCGAAACGTCTGGCGTGATTATGTTCGCCAAGAACAAAGAAGTACAAATGATTCTTCAGGAAAACTGGCATCGCATTATTACCCGTCGTATTTATGTGGCGTTGGTAGAAGGAAAGGTGGAAAAAGAACAAGATACTATTATTAGCTGGCTTTCGGAAAATGAAAAATCGCTGAAAATACATTCAAGTGAAACCGACAATGGAGGCCAGCAGTCTGTTACGCATTACCGCTGTGTGAAATCGAACGACGATTACTCATTGCTTGAAATCGAACTGGAAACCGGACGCAAGAATCAAATTCGTGTCCACATGCAAGATATTGGACACCCAATTGTGGGTGATAAAAAATATGGAGCCAACGTAAGCCCGGTTAATCGACTTGGGTTGCATGCCCGTTTATTGGCATTCTATCACCCGATTACTACGGAAGAAGTCTGCTTTGAAACTCAGGTGCCAAGGAACTTTTTGAATATATTTCATTAATCGTTTTTAATCGGAGTGCGACTTGATCGCGCCCCGAATAGATGATTGGGTTTCGCGATTTCCAAATCGCGAGATTTGCTATTTGACCGCGATTTGGAATTATTCCCTTTGGTCATGACCTTTGGTTCGCGAAACCCGACTGAAACGGAATAATTCTATTTATTCGGATGCTTTGCAGATAATTATAATAGAAAATCCCTTCCCGAAAAATATCGGGAAGGGATTTTCTTTATCAAAAGTTTTTGTTCTTTTGTCTTGATTCTTTGCTCTTGGTTAAATTTCCCAGGCCAAAGCGCTAGCGCCTAAAACGGCAGCATCGGCTTCTTTCAATTCAGAGAATAGCACTTTTACTTTGCCTTTCCAGATTGGAAGTAAATTCTTTTCCATATGTTCTTTAATAGGATTCAGAATTAAATCACCAGATTTGGTTAATCCTCCAAATAAAATGATAGCTTCGGGTGCACTGAATGCAACGAAATCGGAAATGGCTTCACCCAGAATTCTTCCGGTATAATTGAAAATTTCTTTAGCAACCTCATCTCCCTGTACTGCTGCATCGTATACATCTTTCGACGTGATAGTGTCAATAGGAATATTACGTAAAAGGCTGTCTTGGGTACTTGTTCCAAGAATTTCGCGAGCTGAACGCGCAACTCCGGTAGCTGAAGCATAGGCTTCCAGGCAACCGGTACGTCCACAACCGCAAAGGCGGCCGTCGGTGCGATTTACACTTACGTGCCCGAGTTCGCCGGCAAAACCGTCGTGACCGTAAACTACTTTGCCATCAATTACAATGCCGCTTCCTACACCTGTTCCCAGGGTAATCATGATAAAGTTCTTCATGCCATGAGCCGCACCGTAAGTCATTTCACCTACTGCTGCAGCGTTAGCGTCATTAGTTAAAGCTGCAGGGACACCGAATTTATCGGACATTAATTTAGCAAAGGGAACAACACCTTTCCATGGAAGATTAGGTGCAAATTCAATATTTCCTGTATAATAATTTCCGTTGGGAGCTCCAACGCCGATACCTTTAATTGTATCAATACCACCGGCTGCAACAATCAATTTTGATAATTCAGCATAAATGTCGTCAATATACAAATTTACATCTGTGTGCACGCCGGTTTTAATTGCGCTTTTCGAAACTACATTTCCACGTTTGTCAACAATACCAAAAACGGTATTTGTTCCACCCATGTCCATGCCTATTACATATGGTTTTTCCATTTTGAAATATAATTAGTAATTAATTAGAAAAAAAACAACTATTCAACAGGAATATCTTTGTTGACATTTTTAGACCCGATTAAGCCGTAGAAAAGCATGTAGCCTAAACATGCAAACATAACCCAGTAGCTGCTTAAATAGCCAAAATGATCGGATACAAATCCCTGGAAAAGTGGAACAATACCTCCACCACAAACCATTACCATAAAGATACCGGAAGCAGCAGCTGTATATTTTCCAAGTCCTTCAACTGCCAAGTTGAAAATACCACCCCACATAATAGAAGTACATAGTCCGCATAAAACAAGGAACATAATACTAATAGGTACTTGTGTTATTCCAAAGGATAGATTTGATTTGAATACAGGCATACTTACTGTGGTTGAAACTGGAGAGAATATAGCCAACAGAATAAAAATGAGACCTAGTGAGGCCACTGTTATTAGCATTACTTTGCTTGATACTTTAGATCCAATCGCACCTCCAGTCAATCTGCCAACCAGCATTAATAACCAGTAGATTCCAACAACAAATCCTGCAGTTGTTGCATCAATCCCTAATCCTGAGAATAATTCGCCTTTTACAACTTTGTCTGCTTTAACATAAGAGTCTTTAGCAACAACTTTTTGTTCGTAGTTTTGTACTCCCTTATTTTGTTCATCTAACTTTTTTACTTCTGCTAAATAATTCGCATCGGCTTGTTGTTTTTTATATTCTGTGGTTTTTTCAATTGCTTGCTCTTTGGTAAAAGTGGTCATAAAGAGGTTAGCCGTACTTGGAATACCGATTTCAATACCTACATAAATGAAAATAGCAAGTGCACCAAACTTGAAGTGACGGAAAGATAGCGGGCTGTGGCTGTGTTTTACTTTTCTTTCAGTGGCAGTTTCCATGTGTGGTTCTGGAATCTTCACAAAAAACAATACTACGAATGCCAACGCAAAAATGCCCAAAGCTAAGAAAAGAGCCGGATTTGCTTTTCCGATAGTACGTCCGGCTTCAGCTCCCATTAAGAAACCTACTAACATTGGAGTAATGGTTGCACCAATAGAGTTGATAGAGCCACCAAATTGTAATAATCTATTACCGGAGTTTCCACCACCACCAAGTGTGTTAAGCATTGGGTTTACCACGGTGTTAAGCATACACATAGAGAATCCGGAGATAAAAGTACCGATTAGGTAAACGCTAAAACTACCTACCTGGCCTGAAAGAAACTGAACTGCAACTCCAACAAAACCAACTGCAATAGCTGATAACGCTGTTTTTTTATAACCGAATTTCTTTAGCATAATCCCTGCAGGAATCCCCATGAAGGCATAAGCTAAAAAGTTTCCTAAGAACCCTAATTGCGATTCGAAGTTAGATGCTCCAAATTGTTTTGCCACAATTACACCCATTGGACTTGGTAAGCCTGTTACAAAGGCAATCATGAAAAATAACGCAAACATCATTGCAATGGGCAATGCATAATTTTTGTTTTCTGTGTTCATATAAATAATTTTTATTAATAAATTGATTTTGTAAATGCCATAACTAAATTTGACCCACAAAGTTAATACTTTTTATCACAGAATAATCAGCAAAATCGGTTTGATATATACAATAAATACTGTTTTACAACATATAAAATGAGTAAAACAGCATTTATTTTTAGAGAGTAAAAATTACAAATTCTTAAACAAGAATTCACTCATGCGGCTATATAAATGTCTGCGTGTTTGTTTACCTAAAATGCTATGGTTTTTGTCGGTGTACATTTGCATTTCGAATTGTTTGTCGGCAGCCACCAGTTTGTCTATATATAACATGGTGTTTTGAGCATGCACATTATCGTCGGCAGTTCCGTGAATAATAAGCAGGTTTCCCTGCAATTTGTCGGCACGAAGCAAAGCGGATGATTGATCGTAACCTTTGAAGTTTTCTTGCGGACGGCGCATAAATCGTTCGGCATAAGCAGTGTCGTAAAAGCGGTAATCGGTTACCGGGGCAACTGCAATACCAGCCTTGAATACTTTTTCGCCGGTGGTCATGCAGAATAAGGTCATTGTTCCGCCATAGCTCCAGCCCCAAATGCCAATCCGGTCTTTGTCGATATAAGTTTGCGTGGCCAGGTATTTTGCTGTTTCAACCTGATCTTTGGTTTCCAACACGTTCAATTGTTCGTAGGTGCATTTCCTGAATTCAGCTCCGCGGGCTCCGGTGCCACGGCCATCTACGCAAACGACTACATAGTTTTGGGTTGCCAGGTAATATTCCCAGTCAATTCTCCATGTGTCCAACACTTGTTGCGAATTTGGTCCGCTGTACTGAACCTGCAAAACCGGGTATTTCTTGTTCGGGTCGAAGTTTGCCGGCTTTACTATCCAACCATTTAACTTGACGTTTTCGGAAGTAGTAAAGTTGAAAAATTCTTTTTTTGGAAGATTCAATGATTTAAACTCCGAAGCCAGTGCCGCGTTGTTTTCAAGCACTTTTATAACCGAACCTGAATTGGTGCGTAAGGTAATAATGTTTGGAGTTTCGATGCTCGACGCATTGTCTACGAAATAGGTAAATATGCTGTTGAAGCTCGCGTTGTGAGTGCCTTTTCCGTTGGTCAGGCGAGTTTTTTTGCCTTTGGTGTCAATGGCGTAAACGTCCCGTTGCATAGGCGAGACTTCTGCCGATTGATAATACAGCATTTGTTTTTTTTCATCAAAACCATATACATTGGTTACGTCCCAATTTCCTTTGGTGAGTTGTTTTTTTATTACACCATTTATTCCGTATAGATATACATGGCGGTAACCATCTTTCTCGCTTACGCCAATAAATGACAGGTTGTCGCTTGAAAAATTGATAAAGTCTATGTTTTCATAATCTACATAGTATTTATCTTCTTGTCGCAAGCAAAGTTTTGAAAGTGTTGATTTAGGGTTTGCCAGCAACATATCCAGGCGGTTCTGGTTGCGGTTTAGTTTGAAAATAGCCAGCTGGTCGGCTGCGTTAGTCCATTTAATGCGTGGTATGTAGAAATCCTGTTCGTCTCCACCCAGTTTCATGGTTTTGATCGATTTATAAGCGTCGTCGTAAACGCAAACGCTCACTGCCGAATTATTTTCACCGGCTTTGGGGTATTTGAATTTGTAGGTTGACGGATAAGTAGTCAACTCATCTTTCTCTTTAGTTTTATCAATGTAAACTGGAAATGAGTATTCAGGAACTTTCGTTTCGTCGAATCTGACAAAGGCAAGCAGTTTGCTATCCGGGCTCCATTCGAAGTAACGTGTTTTCTCAAATTCTTCTTCGTAAACCCAGTCAGGGGTTCCATTAATTATGCTGCCAAACTGACCATCCTTCGTAATCGCTATTTCTGTATTAAAGTCAAGCTTTTTCATGAACAGATTGTTTTGGCGGGCAAAAGCAATGTAGCGGCTATCGGGCGAAAAAAGCGGTACTTCCTGCGATCCGTTTTCAGAAAGTGCCGTAAGCTCATTGCGCTTAATGTCGTAAACATAATAGTCGGCGGTAAACGTACGGCGGTAACGGTACTTTACGTTGGTGTAGACTAATAGTTTGGCTTCATTGGGGCTGAATTCGTAGCCGGAGATTTGTTTGACCGGTGAGTTTTTTAAACGGGCGATGCTGAAAATAGTATCGACCGTTGCTCCGGTTTTATAATTATATTTTACTACAGCTTTCTGATTTATCATCAGGCTGTAATGTTCTCCATCGTTCATAGAGCGTGGTATCTCAGTAGTTTTGGCTCTGAATTTGCCATCGGTTATGTCGTACAATAAATTGGCGAACAAAATATTGACGCACAATGCTAAGAGAAAAGTGAGGGTAAAACGTTTCATACTAAACTGTTTTAAGTTATTAAGTTTAATTGCTGATCAGGATCGAAAAGTTCTTTTTTGATTTTGAGGGTTCGAACTGAATTTTCGAGATTAAATATCTTACAAAAATAAGTCAATTTATCGTTTTAAGTCATTATATCCCGAAAGTTTTTTATCAATTAACTATTGCGGGCTTATGTTTCAATAGATTTAAATTCATAATGAAATACGGAAGAGACTCAATGCAAATTTTCGATGGTTTAGGTTACGTTGATTTTTAATTCACCGGGTCATTTATGGCCTTTCCTGCATAATTAATTATTATTGATGTTTTTTTTTTTACCACATAGTCCACAGTAGTTTTTAATGGAAGATAAGACTAAGAGCACATAGCATTATCCCGAATATCGGGATAATTTCAGACTACGCAAAAGTAACGTCAGATACTTTTACTATGTGAACTAAATCTTTTTTCTCCCATTATTTCTATGTGTTCTATTGTGGTAAAAATAGATCATTAAGTATTGGAAACTATTTATCTTGTGTAATGAACATTATAATCTCAATTTTAGTATAATATTCAATCGAAACTTTGTATTTTTACATAAGTTTATGTTGAATAAAATATTACAGAAATGAAAGTGATAAAGAATTTGTTCTGGTTTTCTTCACGCAATCAGTCGCTTGGAATCTGTTTAAGTGGGGGAGGTGCTTTGGGTTTTGCACATGTTGGCGTTTTGCAATCGCTCGAAGAGCATGGCATTTACCCGACTCATATTGTCGGGTCGAGCATGGGGAGTATCATTGGTGCTTTGTATGCTGCGGGTCATTCACCTGCCGATATGCTGCAAATGATCAAAGATGATAAGTTGTATAAGGTTACTAAATTGATGACTTTCAAACCCACTTTCCTAAAATCGGGATTGTCAACCCACAATATATTGCGTACTTTCATTAAAGATGTGATACCGCACAATAGTTTTGAGCAGTTGAAAAAGAAACTGTATGTCTGTGTGGTAAACCTCAATAAAGCCGAATGGGAAATTATAGAATCGGGAAATGAGCTGGACCAATGGGTCGCAGCTTCGTCCAGTATTCCCGGTCTTTTTGAAACAATAAAAGTTGGCGGCAACCATTATGTTGATGGGGGATTGCTGAATAATTTCCCGGCGCAGGGTATCGAAGAGTTTTGCCGTGATATAATTGGTGTCGATGTTATTCCGTATAAAATGCCCGCGGAACTAAAACGACCTACCGATGCACTTTCCTGCGCGGCAAGAGCCATCGAACACCAGAACTCGCTACAAGGCCGGGATTTATGCCGATTTATTATTGAGCCAAACGGTATTGATAACTTCCATGAATTTAGCTACGAATCGTATCTGGCTATTTACCAGCATGGCTACGATGCGGCCAATAGATTTATAAAAGAAAACCCGGAGATATTGAAGTTGAGGAAATAACTGGGTAATTAATTTTGGCCTTTTAAAATAAATCGACTGAGCTTCAATCAGGAAACTCAGTCGATCATCATTTAATATGGAAGGTAGAGTTTTGGTATGTACACGATTGTGTGAAAACGCTTCGACAGAATTCAGAGAGTCGTGATTTGACGACACATTACATCCCTGTTTTTTTATTGTGTGGTTGTCCCTGCTTTCGTTATTAAGTATCTGGCAAGTAATCAGACAATCATGAATAACTATTAAGATTTTACAGGGTAATAAGTTTTTAGCTCGACGGATTGCTTTATCATCTGACGGCCTTCAACGAGTGATGCAATTTCACCTTTCGCCATGGCTTGCACCATGATGTTGCCCAAAGCGGTTGCTTCCACGGGTCCGGCTACTACTTCAATGTTTAATATGTCTGCCGTAAAATGATTCAAGAGGCTGTTTTGACAACCTCCACCAATTATGTGTAACCTTTCGATTTTCTTACCCGTACAAGCAGTCATTTTTTGAGCCACTTCGCCGTATTTTCGGGATAAAGATTCGGTGATGCAACGCATATATTCTCCTGTTGTTTCAGGAGCAATTTGACCTGTCTTATGGCAATAGTGATGAATGGCCTCAATCATACTTACAGGATTTTTAAAATCGGGGGCATCTACATCAATAATAGCCTGAGGTTTTACCTCTTCAGCTTCCGCGCACATCGTGGAGTATTCGGGCTCAATATTCATTTTACGCCATTCGTGCATCAGTTGTTGTAAAATCCACAAACCGGTCATATTTCTCAAAAAACGTATTTTACCACCAACAGCACCCTCGTTGGTAAAATCATTTTGCAATGCTTCTTTCGTAAAAAGTGGAGCATCCAACTCAACCCCCATCAACGACCATGTACCAGAACTCAGGAATGCCCAGTTTTTATCATCCGATGCCGGGACAGCGGCTAATGCACTTGCTGTATCGTGAGATCCAACCGCCAGAACCTCAATAGGCGCACAGCCCAGCTCTTCACAAATTTCAGGAGATAGTTGGCCTATGACTGTACCCGGATATAAAATTTCATTCATCAACTTACGAGGCAAATCAAGTTTTTTAAATATACCTTTTGACCATTCTTTTGTACTCGCATTCAACAACTGCGAGGTAGAAGAAATGGTGTATTCGTTCTTAATTTGTCCCGT
>DATFAW010000228.1:0-15408 GCA_035254165.1 Paludibacter sp. | reverse complement strand
CTTCGCTAATTAATCTTAGATTCTGTGTAAATGGATGAGTCGCAAAATACTCATTCCCTTTCTCGATTTTTGAAGTACTATAATCAACTCCGACGCACTTACAACCTAAATCCAGAAAAGGTTTTAAATTACCTGCTTCTCCACATCCAATTTCCAAAACTTGTACAGGTTGGTTAATTTGTTTGACCTGCTGAATGAAAGGTAGAATATATTTCTGTGTAGTATAAATCTGTTCGTTAATATATTGCAGAGGATCTGAATAACGTTTTTGCATCGATTACTTAATGTTTATATTATTGACAGCGCGTTGAAGTCGTTTGATAGTTTCTTCTTTCCCAATTACAGCTATAATGTCAAACATGTGCGGACCTTTTGGTTCGCCAACTACTGATAAACGGAAAGCATTCATCACGCCTCCCAGATTATATTCCTTAGCAGTAATCCAATCTTTTACAATTGTTTCAGTGTTTTCCGCCGTGAAGTCATCAATTGCCGTAAGTACAGATATTAGTTCTGTCATCTGTGCTGGAGTTTCTGCTTTCCAGCGTTTTTGAATAGTTTTTGCATCATATTCTGTGGGAGCCGTAAAAAAGAAACTTGATTGTCCCCAAAGATCTATTACAAAATTGGCACGTTCTTTTACTAACGATACAATTCTTGTTACTTTATCCAATTCTTGTTCAATGCCTTTCTCAATTAAAATCTGTTGGAAAATTGTGGCGATTTCTTCATTTGACTTTAGTTGCAGGTATCTGTTGTTAAACCATTTGCCTTTTTCGTAGTCGAACTTGGCACCGCTTTTACTTACGCGATCTAACGAAAATTGGTCAATCAATTCTTGCATTGAGAAAATTTCCTGCTCTGTGCCAGAATTCCACCCTAGTAGTGAAAGAAAATTTACTACTGCTTCAGGAAAATACCCAGCTTCACGATAGCCTGAAGAGGTTTCACCGGTTTTCGGATCTTTCCAGTTTAAAGGAAAAACCGGAAATCCAAGTCGATCACCATCGCGTTTGCTAAGTTTTCCATTACCATCAGGCTTCAGCAATAGTGGAAGATGCGCAAACTGAGGCATTACTTCCGTCCAACCTAGATAACGATACAATAGAACGTGTAATGGGGCAGATGGCAACCATTCTTCACCACGAATCACATGTGATATTTCCATTAAATAATCATCAACCACATTAGCCATGTGATATGTTGGTAATTCGTCGGACGATTTGAATAGTACTTTGTCATCAATTACTGAAGAGTTTATAACAACCTCGCCGCGAATTAAATCCTGAACTTTGATTTCTTCGTTTGGTTCAATTTTGATACGAACAACGTATTGTTCTCCATTCTCAATCCGAGCTTTAACTTCATTCTCTGACAAAGTCAAGGAATTTGTCATTAAACCGCGCGTTTTAGCATCGTACTGAAAATTTGCAATTTCGGCGCGTTTTGCGTCTAGTTCTGCAGGTGTGTCGAAAGCGATATAGGCTAAACCAGCTTCCAATAATTGATTAACATATTTTCGGTAAATGGCTTTGCGTTCACTTTGACGGTATGGGGCATGTGGCCCCGCTTTGTCAACGCCTATTCCCTCATCAATTTCAATTCCTAACCATTTAAGAGATTCAACAATATAGTCTTCTGCGCCCGGTACGAAGCGAGCTGAATCAGTATCTTCAATGCGGAGCAGCATATCTCCGCCGTGTTTCTTTGCAAACAGGTAATTGTACAAAGCGGTACGAACTCCGCCGATATGTAATGCTCCGGTTGGGCTAGGTGCAAAGCGCACTCTTACTTTTCTCATTCGAATTTTAGTTGTATTTATTTGAACGCAATAAACGCAAATCGACGGTTTATAACCCTCTGTTTTGATATTGTTGTATATTGCTGCGGTTGTAATTTATTTGTCAGGAAATTAATTTGCAAAAATAGCAAATTTTGCGAACATTATAAGGTTTTCAGGCTCTTCATTATACAAATAAAAAACCTCCCGAGAAATTCGAGAGGTTTTTCAAAAAAAATATCCGTTGAATATTATTCTTGGTTCAAAGTTACACGTTTGAAAGCAATTGCTGTAGCTTTGTTGGCTTTTAAATAGTCAGCAACTGTAATTTTTCCGTCTTTGATAAATGATTGTTCCAACAAAGTAGATTCCTGAAAGAATTTGTTCAAACGGCCTTGAGCAATTTTATCCAACATATTTTCAGGTTTGCCTTCTTCGCGGGCTTTTTCACGACCAACTTCAATTTCAGTATCAATGATTTTTTGTGGAACTGAAGTACGATCCAAAGAAACTGGATTCATGGCTGCCGCTTGCATTGCTACGTCGCGTACAACTTGTGCGTCTACTCCTTCTTCTGCAACAGCTACTAAAGTGGCTAATTTGTTTCCTGGGTGGATGTAAGCTGCAGTGGTACCACCTTGAACGAATTCATAGTAATCCAACTCCATTTTTTCACCTGTAATACCTGAACGATCGATGATTATTTCAGAAATTACACGACCAGCGATAGTTAATGCTGAAAGTTCAGCTAAAGTAGCAGGTTTAGAAGCCATAGCTGCATCAAGAACTGATTGTGTCAATGCTATGAAATCAGCATTTTTTGCGACGAAGTCAGTTTCGCATTTCAATGCCAAAACTGCTGCAAAACCACCATTAGCTGCTGCCAATACGCAACCTTCAGATGCCTCACGATCACTGCGTTTAGCTGCGGTTGCTTGACCTTTTTTACGAATAATTTCAATTGCTTTGTCAAAATCACCAGCGGCTTCTGCGAGAGCATTTTTGCAATCCATCATGCCGGCACCAGTCATGGTACGCAATTTTGAAATTTCTGCCATTGTTACTGCCATAATAATATTTTTTAGTGTTTAATTTTAATTTCTTGTTCTCAACAAAAACGAGTTACCAGCTACAAAAGACAATTGTCTTATCTTATAACTCGTAACTCGTAGATGAATGTATGAAAAATTATTATTCTTCTTCTTTGATGAATTTTTTAGCCACGTTAGCATTCAACGCTTCTTCATCTTCTTTTTGAGTTCTTGGTCTTTTAGTAACTCGGGATTTTTTATCTTTCGATACAGGAGCTTCTGCAGCTTCAGTATCTACTTTTTCCACTTTGCGTTCTTCCAAACCTTCTTGGATAGCAGCAACCATAGCCGAAAGAATTACGTCTACAGATTTTGTTGCATCGTCGTTAGCTGGAATTACGAAGTCGATATTATTCGGATTCGAGTTAGTATCCACAATGGCGAAAACAGGAATACCCAAGCGTTGAGCTTCCAAAACGGCAATGTGTTCTTTCATTACGTCAACAATGAATAGTGCTGAAGGTAACCGGGTTAAATCGGCGATAGAACCTAAGTTTTTTTCCAGTTTTTCGCGTTGGCGGGTGATTTGTAATTTTTCACGTTTAGAGATGTTTTCAAATGTGCCATCGGTTGACATTTTGTCAATCGTGGTCATTTTTTTTACCGCTTTACGAATTGTAGGAAAGTTGGTTAGCATACCACCTGCCCAACGTTCAGTAATGTATGGCATTCCAACAGCGGCAGCTCTTTCAGAAACTACATCTTTGGCTTGTTTTTTAGTTGCAACGAAAAGAATTTTACGTCCTGATTTTGCAATTTGTTTCAATGCTGCTGCAGCTTCATCGATTTTAACTACCGTTTTATGTAGATCGATAATGTGGATGTCGTTGCGCTCCATGAAAATGTAAGGAGCCATAGCTGGATTCCATTTGCGTTTCAAGTGACCGAAGTGGCAACCAGCTTCTAATAATTCTTCAAAATTTGTTCTAGACATTTTTGTTGTTTAAAATTGTTTACATTCTGTTTAAATCAATTGTCGAGTAGCCACCAGTGTACTATGAGTCTCGTCAATTTAGATACTAAACCTTTTTTCAGTGAACAGTAAACAGTGCACAGTAAACAAACTGAGAACTGCCGACTGATAACCGAATATGATATTAACGTTTAGAGAACTGGAATCTTTTACGAGCTTTTGGTTGACCCGGTTTCTTACGTTCCACTTCACGTGGGTCGCGAGTCATAAATCCATCTACTTTAAGTGCAGGCTTGTCCTCTGGGTTGATTTTTACTAGTGCACGAGCAATTGCTAAGCGCAAAGCTCCTGCTTGACCATTGAAACCACCACCATCAAGATTTACTTTGATGTCATATTTTTCAGCTACTCCTAATTTGTTTAGGGGTTGTTTAACAACATATTGTAAGATTGGTGATGGGAAATATACGGAAATATCGCGTTTATTTATTGTAATTTGTCCGGTTCCTTCGCTTACGAAAACACGAGCAACAGCCGCTTTTCTTCTTCCTAAGGCATTTATTACTTCCATACTGATTATTTAAGTGAGTTTAAATCGATTTGTTTTGGTTGTTGAGCTTGCATGGTATGTTCCGCACCTGGGAATACATACAAATTGCCTAAAAGTTTATCTCCCAAACGGTTTTTAGGTAACATGCCTTTTACCACTTTTTTGATAAGTTTCTCAGAGCTTTTTTCCATCAATTTGGCTGGTGTAATTTCACGTTGTCCACCTGGATAGCCTGTGTGGCTAAGGTAAATGCGATCGTTCCATTTGTTACCGGTCAATTTTACTTTTTCTGCATTGATAAGAATCACATTGTCGCCACAATCTACGTGAGGAGTGAAACTAGGTTTGTATTTTCCGCGCAAAAGTTTGGCAACTTTTGAGCCCATACGTCCCAATACCATATCGGTAGCATCCACTACTACCCATTCTTTCTGCGCCGTAGCTTTATTGGCAGAAATGGTTTTATAACTTAACGTATCCACTTTATAAAAATGTTTTTTTTTGATTAATAATTCAGTCGTTTCATTTGTTTCAATCGCATTTTGGAAGAGGCTAATCGGCACAAAACAGGATGTTTACACATAATAAAACGGACTATTACACTGTGATAATAAACGGACTGCAAAAATACTGTTTTTCTTTGGATTACCAAACAATTGAACATCTTTTTTTTATACAGTATTTTTTTGACTTTAAATGGATATTTAGAACATGACCAATTTGTATGGAAGCAATAAAAAAGCAATACTGAATTACAATATTGAACAGGTAGATAAATTTGAATTAGATGAAATTTTATTAAGTTTGCAATATGGAAAGACTAAATATCGACTTTTACCAACAAAATGCCGTTGCAGTTGCCGAAAAATTACTCGGTAAGATTTTGGTAAGAACATTTGACGACGGCACTGTAGTCCGCTACGTCATTACAGAAACTGAAGCATATCTGGGTGAAGAAGATAAGGCTTGCCATGCCAGCAAAGGCCGGACGCAAAGGACTGAAATTATGTATGCCGAAGGAGGCCGTGCTTATGTTTACCTTATTTATGGCATGTATTGGATGCTAAATGTGGTAACGGGAGCTGAAAATCATCCGCAAGCAGTTTTGATACGTGGGATTGACAATGTCATTGGCTCAGGCAAAGTCGGCCGCGAATTGAAAATAGATAAAAGTTTTTATGGTGAGAGCTTACTTAACTCAATGCGAATATGGATTGAAAATGCTCCGGACGAAACCAATTTCGTTACTGCTTCTCGCGTAGGGATTGACTATGCAGGCGAGGAGTGGAGGGATAAACTTTGGAGATTTAGCATTCGAAAGTAGAATTAGTTTGTCTGCTAGATTCTGAAATGGTTAATTTTAGCCGAGTAAAGTTTATTCAACGGAGCTGAGATTGCTTTTCATTTGGTGTGTAATTCCGAGTTGAGCTGCAATCGATTGCGTCAAATATGCAGAATTCCTTTTTTGATGACTGCACTGTATTACAATATCATGTATTATTTTTGTAGATAATTGATTCAAAATACTTTTTCAAAAAAAATAATCAATATGTTGAGAAAATCATTAATTTTTTTGCTTTCATTACTTGCGTTGAACGTTTTTGCTCAAATTGAACGCATTGAGCCTGCTTTTTGGTGGGTCGGTATGAAAAATCCTCAATTACAACTATTAATTCACGGTTCTGAAATTTGTAACCGGAAAGTGGAGATAGACTATCCAGGCGTGAAAGTTTTGAAAGTTAATCGGGCGTGTAGTCCCAATTATTTGTTTGTGAACCTTGAAATCGACTCGCAAAAAGCTAAAGCCGGAAAGTTCAAAATTCTACTTACTCAACCTGAGAAGGCAGATATTTCTGTAACGTACGAGCTTAAAAAACGTAGATCCAATTCAGAAAAGCGGGAAGGGTTTTCGAGTTCCGATGTAGTTTATTTGCTTATGCCAGATCGTTTTGCTAATGGCAATCCAAAGAATGACAACATTGATTCCCAACCCGAAAAAGCAGACCGGACGATCGATTATGGCCGGCACGGAGGTGACCTCAAAGGGATTCAGGATCATTTGGATTACATAAAAGAATTGGGGGCAACTGCTATTTGGTGCACACCTGTACAAGAAAACAATTATTCGAAATATACTTACCATGGTTACGCCATCAGCGATTTTTATAAAATAGACCCCCGCTTCGGTAGTAATGATGAATATGCCGGATTCGTAGCTGCTTCGCACCAAAAAGGGTTGAAGGTGATTATGGATATGGTATCCAACCATAGCGGGATTTGGGCCTGGTGGATGAGCGACCTGCCTTTTGAAGACTGGATACACCAATGGGAAACGTTTACCCGGACGAATCACAAGGCAAAAACAATCAAAGACATTCATGCCGCCGAAGTTGACAAAAAACAAATGGTTAATGGTTGGTTTGACACTACCATGCCGGATATGAATCAGCAGAACCAATATTTCTGGACGTATTATATCCAGAATTCCATTTGGTGGATTGAGTATGCCGACCTGAATGGAATTCGTATGGACACCTA
Organism: Paludibacter sp.; assembly: GCA_035254165.1. Taxonomy (GTDB): domain Bacteria; phylum Bacteroidota; class Bacteroidia; order Bacteroidales; family Paludibacteraceae; genus Paludibacter. Next base: position 8,536 of record DATFAW010000228.1, on the reverse strand, counting down.
TCCGTACAACGACCGCGACGCCATGGCTCAATGGGCAAAAGCCATAACCGATGAATATCCCCATTTCAACATTATGGGTGAAACCTGGCTGTACAGCACACAAGACATTGCTTTTTGGCAAAAAAACTCGGTCAATCCATTGAAATATAATTCCCAGCTGCCAACCGTCATGGACTTTATCCTTCAAAATGCATTGACCAAGTGCTTTAACGAACATGGCAAACCTTGGGAAGATGTGGGAATGAACAGGCTGTATAATACTATTGCCGATGATTACCTGTATCCTGACGTAAATAATCTTCTTGTTTTCGCTGAGAATCATGATACACAACGCTACAACCATGTACTGAATGGCGATTTGGAGAAATTTAAAATGGCTATGTCATTTTTGATGACCACGCGCGGCATTCCGCAAATTTATTACGGTTCGGAAATAGGTATGACCGGAAATAAGGATAAGGGTGACGGTGATATCCGTCGTGATTTTCCGGGAGGCTGGCCTGGCGATTCGATTAATGCATTTACTGCAACCGGTCGGAGCTTTGTTCAAAACGATTATTTCAATTTTTTGTCGAAGCTTCTTAACTGGCGCAAGAATAAATCGGTTATCCATACCGGATTATTGACTCACTATGTGCCCGAGAATGATGTATATGTTTACTTTCGATATAATGAAAATGAGAAAATTATGGTAGTTCTCAATAATAACGAAACGGAGCAAGCATTGAAAGTTGATCGATATGCAGAAAGTATTGAAACTAAAACAAGTGGAACTGATGTTATGACAGGAAAAACGTATGATTTAAAGAGTGGTTTGACTTTGCCAAAAAAGTCAGCTTTGATTTTGGAATTGCAATAAGCAGGGTGGCGATTCTGAAATGCAAAACAAAAGAGATGGTTTCTGATATTGAAACTGTCTCTTTTGTTTTTGTGTGTCTAGCTGTTGGCTGATTTAAGCTTCACCACCACCAAAAGCCATTGGTACGGGTGGTACAAAACCATTGTCAGAAATTTTTATTTTTCCGTTTTGTTGTTCAAATTTGGCAATATTTTCCTGCAAGGCAAAAAGCAACCGTTTTGTATGTTCGGGGGTGAGAATAATTCGTGATTTTACGTTTGCTTTAGGTGTTCCGGGCATGATGCGGATAAAATCAACTACGAATTCGGAAGTTGAATGTGAAATTATAGCCAGGTTTGAATAGATACCTTCGGCAATTTCGGCCGAAAGTTCGATGTTTAATTGGTTTTCTTGGTTTTCCATTGTGTATTTTTATTGCGATTATTGTAGTTTGAGTAGATTACAAAGGTAAGATTTTTTATTGAATGAGAATGTCTGTGGAAATGTAGATTGGAATAACGCAAAAAAAACCCGACAATCGTTAGATTATCGGGACTTTTTGTGCGGCTGAAGGGACTCGAACCCCCACGCCTCTCGGCACCAGATCCTAAGTCTGGCGCGGCTACCAATTACGCCACAGCCGCATTCAGTGCGTATTGCGGGTGCAAAGATACACTCTTTTTTTGAACTTGCAAACTTTAATTTGAAGTTTGCCGGGATAAAGTTTGAAAATTGAACGTTCAACAACGAATTGAATGGCTAAACAATTCAAATTGAATTGCTAACCTTGGGAATGTAAATTTTCGATATTTCAAACTCTTTTTACTGTCTCAATGTTTTTGAAGCCATTAAATCCGCACTCACCAATGTTTTGTCTATTAATTCAGGATGAGAAGCCCGGATTGGGTTGATGTCAATACCGCCACGACGGGTATACATGGCTGCTATCATCAATGTTTCCGGTTCAAAAATATCCCAAAATCGTTTGTAAATCATTTCCACTACTTCTTCGTGAAAATGGTTTTCTTTGCGGAACGAAACCAAGTATTCCATAATAGAACTCAAATCCAACTCGTGCTTGGTTGTCATTTGCACAAACAAATCGCCCCAATCGGGTTGGTTTGTGACGCGACAATTTGAACGTAGTAGATCAGAGTGAAAAGTATATTCGCGGACCAAATCCTTAGGTGTGCTTTGAAGTAATTCGGGTGACTCCACGAAGCGTGAAAACGGAATTGATTCTTGTTTCTCTACCGGCACTAAATCGCTTAAATTAGACTGTTGTAGTGTCGGGAAAGCTTGTTTTACTTCGCTTCTGGCGTTGAACAGAGCTATCTTAACCTCGGTTTCCAATAATTTGCTCAAGTCTGCACGAATCATTTCGGCAACACGACTTTCGGCTTCGACAATGGTCTTTCCAAACCGATCCATATTGAAAGCGTTGAGATACAATTTCAGAGATTTAGATTCCACTAAAAACTGGCTGTTGGCTGGATAAATAAGTTTCATTACTCTGGAAACAGGCAATCCATTATCGGTAAGGAATGAAACTTCGTAACAATTCCATACATCAAAACCTACGAAAGGTAGATGTGTATCGTCAATTCCATAAAGAACCCGGTTTTCGGCTCGCGGAATACGAAATAAAAGCGACACATCGTACTTTTCGGGTGTTGATACCGATTTTCCAAGTACGGTATTGTGAATGTCAAAATGATGCATGTTTGGTGTTTGGTTTGTTGGGTAATTAGGTTGAACAGGTAACTGGCTGGATAGCGTTGTTTATTCAACCAGTTGCGAATTCAATAAGTTTGAAAATCAGTCTTTCCGAATATATGGACTACATTTCTTACTTAGCCATTCCCGTTCGTATTCATTCAATTTAGGCGAAATTGTATCATAAACTCTTTTGTGATAAGCATTCAGCCAGCTGATTTCGGCATTGGACATTATTTGCCAATCAATTAAATTTTGATCAATTGGACATAGCGTAAGTGTCTTGAATTGAAGGAATTGTCCGAATTCTGTTTTTTGAGCAGGAATTATATGGACCAAATTTTCAATGCGTATACCATATTGATTGGTTCGGTATATGCCTGGTTCGTTCGACATAAACATGCCGGATTGCAATATAATCGGATTTTCTTCCATGCGAATGCTTTGCGGACCTTCGTGAACGTTTAGAAAATGGCCGACGCCATGTCCGGTTCCGTGCCCGTAATTCAAACCCAAATCCCACATGGCTTTGCGAGCCAGGATATCTAGTTGTGAACCACGTGTTCCAAACGGGAATAAAGCTGTAGTTAAAGCAATGTGACCTTTTAATACCAATGTATTATCAGTTTTTTGTTGAGCGGTTGGAGTTCCGAGTGCAACAGTTCTTGTTATGTCGGTAGTTCCATCCAAGTATTGTCCTCCTGAATCGATCAGCAAAATGTTTTCGGCTTTGAGTGTTGCAGCCGATTCGGGAGTTGCACTGTAATGTACAATGGCTCCATGAGCTGCATATCCGGCAATTGTTCCGAAGCTCTCACCCACGAAGTTTTCCTGTTCGCTTCGGAATTGTAGTAATTTTTTATCAATCGAAATTTCAGTCAGGTTACCTGATTTTACATTTTCTTCCAACCATATAAAGAAACGAGTCAATGCCACGCCATCTTTTAGCATGGCACGTCGATAGCCTTCCATTTCAACTTCGTTTTTGATGCTTTTCAGTTTGAAAACGGGCGACATAGTATTGCGAATAGCACAACCTGCAGGAATGGATTCAAACAAAGCCTCATTCAGCTTACTCCCATCGACCAAAACAGCTTTCGATGGTGAAAGTTGTTTCAATTCATCGTAAATAGCTAAATACGGAGCTACTGTAACGCCTTGACTTTGCAGATATAAATTTGTTTCGGGAGTCAGTTTCTCGGGAGCAATATACAGGGTTGCTTTCTCGCAGTCAACCAAGGCGTAAGAAATTACTACCGGGTTGTAATTGACGTCTTTTCCACGGATGTTGAACAGCCAGGCAATATCATCCAGTGCTGAAATGACAAAAACGTCGGCATGTGCCTTTTTCATTTCGGTGCGTACCAGTGTAAGTTTCTCGGTAGTCGCTTTCCCGCTATATTGAATATCGAAAACAAAGAATGGATTCTGGGGTAATGGAGGGCGATCAGTCCAAACCTCTCCCGGTAAGTCGATAGAAATGAGATCTAAATTGCTCATCTTTAATTCTTCTTTCATTGAAGCGTATGCATTTAACGAAAACATCTGAGCATTTACTCCAACTTTTTCACCCGCTTTCAGCTGTGTGGCTAACCAAGGCAGTATTTCCAAGGTTTCAGGCAAGCCTTGTTTCATTAATTCAATTCCGGTTCCTTCTAATTGTTCCTCTGCATGAAGAAAATAACGGGAGTCTGTCCACAATCCGGCACCGTTTGACGTGATCACTGCCGTTCCGGCTGAACCATCAAATCCTGAAATCCATTGACGTTCTTTCCAATAGTCAGCAATATATTCACCAGCATGAGGGTCGGTTCCTGGAATGATACAAGCTGAAATGCCTTGTTGTTTCATTGCTTCACGAAGCAACGAAATGCGTTTGATAATTTCTCCCATTGTATAATAAGTTTATGTTTATTCTTTTTTTACTAAGTGCAAAGATACATTTTTTTGAACTTGCCTGTGATATTTCATATCTAAATCTATTTGATTTTATTCCTGGCGTGAAAATAGAAATGTCTTTTGTTTTAATAAAACACAACAAAACGACTTGTTTACTAGCCCGGTTAAATAGGGTTAAGATATAAGTGCTCTAAATGAATGATTATACAAATAAGTTTTACTACTTTTGCACGCAATTTTATGGGTAGCAAATTTTCGGATTTTTGTTATCTAATTCAAAAATAAGACCATGAAAATAATTCGACATAGAAACGAAATAACCGCTGAAATTGAATTACTTAAAGCGGCAGGGAAAACGATAGGATTTGTACCTACCATGGGTGCATTGCACGATGGACACAAGACATTGGTTGCGCGCTGTGTTGCCGAGAATGATGTTTGTGTTGTCAGTGTTTTTGTAAACCCTACACAGTTTAATAATGCCACTGATTTAGAGAAGTATCCCCGTAATCTGGAACGTGATGCAGAAATGCTTCAACAGGTCGGTTGTCAGTTGGTTTTTTCTCCGGAACCGGATGAAATTTACGATTCGAGAGAACTGAATAACCAGTTTGAATTTGATTTTAACGGACTTGACACAGTGATGGAAGGTAAATTCAGACCCGGGCATTTCAATGGAGTTGTACAGATTGTTAGTAAATTTTTTCAACTGGTTCAACCTGATAAAGCTTACTTTGGAGAAAAAGATTTTCAGCAATTAGCCATAATTCACCATATGGTAAAGACATTGGGTTTCAATGTCGAAATTATTGATTGCCCAATTGTTCGTGAAGCAAGCGGATTAGCGTTGAGTAGCCGAAACGAGCGCTTAACCAGTGATCAACGTAAAAATGCAATCGAAATATCCAAAGTACTGTTCGAAAGTCGTAACTTTGTACTCAAATTGACGCCAAAAGAACTGACAAGATGGGTTGTTGATAAGATTAATGCAGTTTCCGGACTTGAAGTAGAATATTACGAAATAGTAAACTCTACAACACTTCAACTTGTTGATTCATGGTCGGAGCCAACAGTTGGCTGTATTGCCGTTTTTTGTGGAGAAGTGAGATTGATTGATAATGTCAGATACAATTCTTAGTTGAGAATTGGTAATTAAATAATAAAAAATGATGGTGGCAGTTTACAGGTAACTGTTCACCGAAAATTGAAATGATATGTTAGTACACATTGTAAAATCAAAAATTCATAGAGTGTCTGTCACAGAGGCTAATTTGAATTATATAGGGAGCATTACCATTGACGAAGATTTAATGGATGCTGCAAATGTGATTGCAAACGAAAAAGTAAGCATTGTAAACAACAATAATGGTGAGCGTTTAGAAACCTATGTTATTCCAGGTAAGCGCGGTTCGGGTGTTATTTGTTTAAATGGCGCTGCCGCTCGTAAAGCACAGCCGGGTGACATAATTATTATTATGGCTTTTGCCATGATGGAAATGGAAGAGGCCAGAGTTTTCAAGCCTGCAATCATTTTTCCCGATACGGCAACTAATAAATTGATTTAAATTAGTTTATGAAGTTCATGAGGTTGAAAATGTTAGACTTTATGAACCTTAGACTTTTAATCTTACGAACTTTACATTTTACAAACTTTTTACTTACTATCAATGAAAGTCGTAATTATAAAATACAATGCAGGGAATATTCGTTCAGTGCTTTTTGCGTTGGAACGCATTGGCGTGAATGCAATTGTGACTGATAATCACGACGAAATTCGTTCGGCCGATCGTGTTATTTTTCCGGGAGTTGGCGAAGCATCCTCGGCGATGAAGTATTTGAAGGAGAAAGGACTTGACAAGCTTATTTGTTCACTTACTCAGCCTGTTTTAGGTATCTGTCTCGGGATGCAATTAATGTGTGCTCATTCAGAGGAAAATGATACCCAATGTTTGGGTATTTTCGACCAAAAAGTAAAACTCTTTCCAAGTGCAGGCCTGAAAATTCCCCAGATTGGTTGGAATAACATTACTCAATTAAAATCCGGCCTTTTTCAAGGTGTAGCTGAAAATGCTTATATGTATTTCGTTCACAGCTACTACGTTGAAAGTTGTGAAAACGCTATTGCAAAAACAGATTATATTGAAGAATACAGTTCGGCTGTGCAAAAAAACAACTTCTACGCCGTACAGTTTCATCCAGAAAAATCGGGTGAAGCAGGGCAAAGGATTCTTGATAATTTTATCAAGAGTGTATGATTCTTTGAATTCTAATCATGCTAAACTACACGTAAGTTAACTATGTTTGATGACATTAAAGTTATTTTTCGAAATGATCCGGCAGCAAAAGGCATTCAGTTTTTATTATATCCGGGACTTCATGCAATTATAATCCACAGATACATTTCACACCCGCTTTATAAGATTCGGTTTGGTTTTTTAGCGAGACTTGTTTCACAAATCAGTCGGTTTTTTACCGGAATAGAAATTCATCCCGGGGCAATTATTGGCAAGGGCTTTTTTATTGACCATGGAAGTGCTATTGTAATTGGTGAAACGGCAATAATTGGTGATAATTGCATTATATATCATAATGTAACTATTGGTGGAACTGGAAAACATAAAGGGAAAAGACATCCCACAATTGGAAATAATGTGTTGATAGGTACAGGTGCTACATTACTGGGGCCAATCACAGTTGGCGACAATGTGAATATCGGAGCTGAAACAGTTGTAATTATGCATGATATTCCGTCAAACTGCACGGTGGTAGGAGCTCCTGGCCGAATTGTGAAGATGAATTCCGTTAAAGTGGATATTGCATTAGAAAAAACAATAATAATTGAGCAATGATTTGTCTGTAAATGCTTTCCAATCTGCCAATTATTATATCTAAACAAAAGACAAATGACTTTCGAAATACAGAACACCGATCCAAATTCAAATGCACGAGCGGGAAAAATAACTACAGATCACGGCGTAATTGAAACGCCTATTTTTATGCCTGTTGGTACGGTTGCTTCGGTTAAGGCTGTACATTTTCACGAGTTGAAAGAAGATATAAAGGCTCAAATTATTCTTGGGAATACCTATCACTTGTATTTGCGTCCCGGAATTGATATTTTGGAACGTGCAGGAGGGTTACATAAATTTAATGGTTGGGATAAACCAATATTGACAGATAGTGGTGGTTATCAGGTTTTCTCGTTGACCGGAAATAGAAAATTAAAAGAGGAAGGAGCTACTTTTCGTTCGCATATCGATGGAAGCAAACACCTTTTTACGCCCGAAAATGTAGTTGATATTCAGAGAATTATTGGAGCTGATATTATCATGGCTTTCGATGAATGTACGCCCGGGACGGCTGATTTTCAGTATGCTAAAAAATCGATGGAGCTTACGCATCGTTGGTTGGATCGCGGACTAAAATATTTTGACCAGACAGAGCCTAAATACGGTTATTCGCAAACATATTTTCCAATTGTTCAGGGTTGTGTATATCCTGAATTGCGCAGGCAGTCGGCTGAATTTATAGCTTCACAGAATCGCGAAGGAAATGCAATCGGAGGATTGGCTGTAGGTGAACCTATTGAGGTAATGTATGAAATGATAGAAGTTGTCAATGAAATACTTCCGAAAGATAAACCACGTTATTTAATGGGAGTAGGTACTCCTGTTAATATTCTGGAAGCTATTGAACGTGGTGTTGATATGTTCGACTGTGTGATGCCTACGCGAAATGGTCGTAATGGCATGTTATTTACCTCGCAAGGTATTATGAATATGAAGAATGAAAGGTGGAAAGATGATTTCTCTCCACTCGATGAATTTGGTACTTCATATGTCGATCAGGCTTATTCTAAGGCTTATTTGCGTCATCTTTTTATAAGCAAAGAGTATTTGGCTTTGCAGATAGCTTCCATACACAATCTGGCATTTTACCTGTGGTTAGTTGGCGAGGCGAGGAAACACATTCAAGCCGGAGATTTCTTGCATTGGAAAAGAGGGATGGTAGAGCAACTTGGTAGAAGGCTGTAACGAATTGATATTTAATAATTAGAAATGAAAAAGATCAGTTATCATACAT
>DATFAW010000227.1:0-2248 GCA_035254165.1 Paludibacter sp. | reverse complement strand
AACTTTCTAAAATTTATCTTTCATATCAATTTGAACCATAATTTCTTCTTTTCCACGCTTTAAGGTAAGATTCAGAGGACGCTTTGAAGTTGTTTCAAATATCTTTCTTATTTCACCAACGGACATTTGAAATGCACTGGTGCCATTGATCTCAATTATTTGATCATCTCGTTGTACCCCGGCATGCGCAGCTGGAGAATTTGACCACACATCCATAACTTCAATAACAGGAATAACAGGCGAATACTGAATAATTTCTATCCCGGCTACATTATACGAATATGGGTTTTTAAAGTTTTTGTTGGGTTTGAAGTAGAATTTCTTTTGTTTATAATCAATAAACAAATTGAATCGGCTAAGCAATTGACTTCCAACTGTACCATCGCGTCTTGAATTAGTTACAATTCCTGTTATCGTTGCTGAATCGGGAAACGATACAATGGCATTTTTAAGGCAAAAATTACCAAAACAGATTTGAGGAATATGACTGTATTTTCCGGTTATTATTCCATTTAAACCTTCACCGATAGTACCTTGCACCCATTTGGGAGGAACTTTTACCGACTCTTTACTGGTAGTTTGGAACCACGCATTTAGTTCTGCACCGGTATCCATCAACATTTTTACTTGTTTGTGGGTGCTGTCCGATTCTACGACCGATAATTCAACGAACATTTTTTGCGATTCGATAGTAATTGGCATCATTTCATAGCCCTTTGGAGCTTCAAAATTGGTTGGTTCATAAAACCGTATATGCTTGCTCGAATAATCTATTTCAACTATATGATCTTGAAAAAAATCAACTCCTATTAGTCCATTTATCTTGCTACCAGAATGTTTCGATAAATTAAAAACATCATTCTTAAGCACATAAACTATCTTATTTTGAAATTTCAATTTTCCAATTTTCAGCAAATTAAAATTACTGGTGTAAGCTTCTAAAATACCTCCACCACCAAGTCCCATCATATCTTTTACGTCGGAAAAACTAAGGGTAATCTTATCGGAAGGTTCTAATTCGGTAATAATTGTGTTTCGTATTCCAGAATCCAGAATTAGGTTAAGGGGAGAAGAATCATTTATTTTTACATTAATAACCACATAGCTTCCTACCATTTCGAATGGAATGGATTCAATTTTCCTGGATTTAGCATTGGCAGAAATGCTAAACAGGTAAATAGAAAATAACGAAATAATGAAGGCTTTTTTCATAAGGTTAGAATGAAAAATTAGATCATTTTGTGATTTTCAAACCAGTCAATTGCTTCTTTAATAGCAATTGTAATGTCCATTTCCGAAAAATTCAATTCGGTTTTTGCTTTTTTATTGCTATAATATTCCCGAATCATCAATTGTCTTAGATTCATAGAACAAAGCTCGGTTTTTAGTCCTAATTTTCGGAGTAAATCTCCAACTTTGGCAACCAAAATTAATGTAAAATTTGGTAATTCAAAAATATGTTGACGATAATTTTCAATCTGCCTTTGAAACACGTAGAATTCTTTAAAAGAAAGATTAATTCCCGAAGCTAAATAGCGTTCACCATTTCGACCCTGAACCAAAGCATTGCAAACAGAAACTGCCACATCTTTTACCGCTACAAAGTTTTTACCGCCTTTAGGTGTAAACATCAGCCACTTTTTATAGCCCATCAACAGTAACTTTCCGGAACTTGGTTTGGTATCGAACGCACCAACCATGAAAGTTGGATTGATAATCACCACGTGCTTATTCGGTTCCCTGGAAGCTTCTATAAATAATTGCTCTGAGGCTACTTTGCTTTGAGCATAAAACGAGTCTGAAAAGGGAAATTCAATATTAAAACGTTCGTCGGCAAGCTGTTGTTCAGCACCAAAGCCAATGGTATTGGCCGAACTAACGTAAACTATCCGATTAATATTTAATTCATTGGCTACTTTTATAACCAGCGCCGAACCTTCAACATTAATCTTCCGGTAATCTTCGTAATGCAACAAATTGGTAGCTGTGACGGCGGCAATATGAATCAGTGCATCACAACCTGCGGCAGCTTGTTTCAGGTTTTCGTAATCAGTAAAATTTCCTTCAAAAACCTCAATTTTATTTAAATCGAAATAAATACTTTTAGTGCTTCTGACGATAATTCGAACAGAATGTTGCTGTTTTAGTAATTCAAACACAACATGATGACCCAATAATCCGTTGGCACCGGTAACTAAAACTTTCATTTTCGAATATTTACTATGAAGAGCTACAAAAGTAACAAACT
>DATFAW010000226.1:0-5502 GCA_035254165.1 Paludibacter sp. | reverse complement strand
ATATGAAGCGACTTGGATTATTTTTATTGGCTTTGACATTATTTGTTGGAGCCCAGGCAGCCGAAAAGGGCGTTAACATGGACAGTCTGAAACGTGAGGTTGTAGCTAACAGCAAAGAGATTCAGGACATTAAAAAAGATTCGATCATGTATTCGAAATTGTCACCAAATCAAATTGCAGAACTTAAAAAACAGGAACTGGAGGTTCGAAAACAAGAAATTGAGAAAGAATCGCGTCTCGAAATGCCGTTGAATGGTTTTCAAATCTTTATGATTTGTTTGTTGCCTTTTCTTTTTGTAGGTGCCATTATCGTTATAAAAGTGGGGTCTCAAAAAGAAGAAGCAAAACGAAAGTACGAATTGTACACCAAATCCTTGGAAATGGGTCAAGCGTTTCCGGAACATTTCTTCGACGAACCTAAAAAAGAAAGTACTGTTTCAAACCTGAAAAAAGGGATCCTGTGGTTCATGATTGGTTTGGCATTGCTAATTTCGTTCCTTATAATGAATCACAATGATGCCCTGATTGTTGGAATTGTTCCTACCTTTGTGGGTATTGGCTACTTGCTCGTTCATTTCCTTGAAAAACCAAAAACTGATTCAACGGTAAATAACAATGAGCAACACGGATGATATCCGTTGGGTAACGCAGGTTGCTTTGCTTGGCGACAAAAGCGCATTCGATAAACTAACCTGTAAATACCAATCGCCCATACGTCGGTTCTTCCTGAACCTGACTATGGGCGATGGCCCGTTAAGCGACGACCTGGCGCAGGAAACGTTTATCAAAGCTTATCTGAATATCTCTACTTTCAGAGGGATATCAGGCTTTTCAACCTGGCTTTACCGAATTGCTTACAACGTTTTTTATGATTCGGCACGGGCGCAAAAGCATTATGACGATATTGACGAACTGGCAATCGACAACCAACATCATACGCTCAACGAATTTTCTGCCGAGAAAATGGACATTTATAAAGCGTTAAAGATATTGCGCAAAGAAGAACAAACAGCAGTTTTATTGTTTTATATGGAAGATAAAACACACAAAGAAATTGCTAAAATAATGAATTGCCCGCTCGGAACAGCCAAAACCTATATTCTGAAAGGGAAAGAAAGATTAACTGTTTATCTAACGAAAGCCGGATATGGAAACTAACAAAACAGACAATATGCTGAAAGGATTCTTCAGCGAACAGAAGCAAGAAATTGCCGATAACGGATTTAGCAAGCGGGTGATGCAAAAACTCCCCGAACAAGCCGACCGTAGTTGGATAGTGTGGTTTTTTGCAGTGATTGGGATGGCTATTTCCCTGTTTTTGGCAATCAATTCCGGTCTGTTGCAAAACGTACTGATAACGCTGCCACATATTCCTGTCTATTACTTGTTAGCAGGTATTTTCGTCTTTCCTCTGGTGGGAACAGCCGGGTTTTATCTTACTCAAAATAAACACTATCGGCTAATCTGATTTCGACAACTTTTCTCAAAATAATTTCTCAGTATGATGAAGAGGCGTATCAAAAGTGTTTTTTGATACAGCCCCTTCTTTCTTTAAATACGAATTAAGGCTTCTTACAAAAACTCTCTCAAGCTTACTTTTTCAATAATGTGCAAAGCAAGGTACAATGTGACACATAACAAAATGTAATGCGTGTTATTTTTCAAAAATTATGTTCTACAACATGATTTGTATCAAATTACCAACCTCTTTTTGCGTTATTTTTGCGTACTAAATAATAAATGTACAAAATACAATTAAAAATAAATCGATAATGACAGTTCAAGAATTAAAATCAGCTTTCGAATCGGCTTACGGTAAAACCGCTGAGGCCGTTTACTTCTCACCGGGACGTGTAAATCTTATTGGCGAGCACACCGACTACAACGGTGGTTCTGTTTTCCCATGTGCTTTGAGTTTTGGTACTTATTTGTTGTTGGCAAAAAACGACAAAAAAGTAATGAACTTCAAATCGTTGAACCAACCTGAAATCATTTCTCTTGGTTTTGATCAGTTGACTACTCCGCTTGACAAATCGTGGGTAAACTATCCACTTGGTGTTATTGCTCAATACGTAAAACGTGGTGTAGCGATTACCGAAGGTTACGATATCCTTATCTGGGGTAATGTACCTAACGGCGCAGGACTTTCTTCGTCTGCTGCTTTGGAAGTGGTTACTGCTTTTGCATTCAACGACCAACTGGGTACAAATTTCAGCCGCACAGTGCTGGCTCAAATCGGTCAGAAATCAGAGCACGAATTTGCGTTGGTAAACTGCGGTATCATGGATCAGTTTGCTTCTGCTAATGGTGCAAAAGATCATGCAATCCACTTGAACTGCGATACGTTGGAATTCGAATTGGTTCCTGTGAAACTGGAAGGCGTAAAGATTCTTATCTCTAACACACACAGCCCACACAAATTGGATTCAGGAGCCTACAACCAACGTGTGTCTGAATGTAAAAAAGCTGTTGAACAATTGAACACTGTCCGTCCATTGAAATACCTGGCTGAATTGACAGAAGCTGAATTCAAATCAATCGAATCGGCTATTACCGATCCTGTTGCTCACAAACGTGCCCGCCACGTAGTGGGTGAAGTTCAACGCACCAGCGATGCTGTAAAAGCATTGAAAGCCGGCGACCTGACTTTGTTTGGACAGTTGATGAATGCTTCGCACGTTTCATTGCGCGACGATTACGAAGTAACCGGTCCTGAATTGGATTGCATGGCTGCCGAAGCATGGAAAATTGATGGCGTTATCGGTTCACGTATGACCGGTGGTGGTTTTGGTGGCTGTACCGTTTCATTGGTAAAAGACGAAGCTATCGACACATTTATCAAAGAAGTAGGTGCTGCTTACGAAGCTAAAATCGGTATCAAACCCGAATTCTACATTGCCGAAATTGGCAACGGAGCTTGCAAATTATGACCCCCTGCCCCTAAAGGGGGTTCTGGGAAATATCTTTAGTATAAAATTTAATCATCTCACAAACAAAAAAGCCCCCTTTAGGGGGTTGGGGGTCTATGAAAACAGTAAAAGAATTAGAAATAGAGTTGAACGGCAAACCGGTGTCGCTTTACACGTTGTTCAACAAGAATGGCATGTCGGTGGATATTACCAACTATGGTGCTAAAATTATCCGCTTGATGGTTCCCGACAAAAATGGCAAGTTCGACGATGTGGTGCTTGCTTTCGATACGTTGGAAGAAGTGATTGAAAAAGAAATCTACTTCGGCGCTATCTGCGGACGATTTGCCAACCGCATCAAAGACGGTAAATTTACCCTCGACGGTGTGGAATATCACCTCCCAATCAACAATGGAACAAACGCATTGCACGGAGGAATCCATGGCTACAACGAGAAAGCATGGACCGTAAAATCTGTTTCGCAACAAGAGCTGGTATTGGAACTTTTCTCGCCAGATGGCGAAGAGGGCTATCCGGGTAATCTGACGGTTACCTGTACCTACATTTTGAGCGACGATAACGAGATCAAGATGCATTACGAAGCTACTACCGATAAGGCAACCATCATTGGGTTGACCAATCATTCGTACTTCAACCTGAAAGGTGCCGGAAACGGAACTATTCGCGATCATCAGTTGCAAATCAATGCCGACTTCTATACCGTATTGGATGAGTCTTTCGCTTTGACCGGCGAAATTCGTCCGGTAGCAGAAACTCCGTTCGATTTCCGCCAACCAACATTGGTTGACGTGCGTGTTGACGACGAAGCATTCGTTCCGGGATGGGGATTGGACAACAACTGGTGCATCCGCAAGGAACAAGCCGGCCAGTTAGCCCTTGCAGGATACGTTTACGAGCCCGTTAGCGGCCGCAAAATGGAAGTATTGACCACTCAACCGGGATTGCAGGTTTATTCAGGAAACTGGATTGATAAAGTAACCGGAAAAGACGGTAAAATCTACGACCGCCAGGATGCTATCTGCCTCGAAACACAAGGTTTCCCTAACTCACCTAACATTGCCCATTTCCCAAGCCCTGTTCTTCGCCCAGGCGAAAAATACGACGAATGGTGTGTGTATAAATTTAGCGTGGAATAGATATTTCAGTTGACAGTTTATAGTTGACAATCAACAGTAAAAGAGGCAGCGTTACCTAATGGTAATTCTGCCTCTTTTGTTCTCGGATTTCGCGGTTTATAATCGCGGCATTTAGTCGCAAAGTTTCATCTCCGCAATGGCAAATCGCGAAATCTGGAGCCGAAAACAACTAACCACACCCGCCGAAGGGATGTTTCAAGCTCAAAACATCCCTTCTAACTTCGTATTTACCACCTTTCGGCACTAAAACATCCCCTCGCCCACCGTAGTTGCGATGTTTTACGCTGCGTTGGGTACTCCACACGCTGCGAATGGCATGTTTTAAATGCCGATTGAGGTGTTTTTATATAATGTTTATATTACCATATTATGATAACTAGAATATATAGTCATATGCTATTTATCGTAATATTTTAATTATAATATATAAATATATTTATTAGATAATATATTGTGAATATAAAATAGTTTATATATTTGCATATCCAATTTATGATGTATTAAGTATAGACTAAAACAGAGAGTTTTATGGATAAAATCCTGCCAATAACGTTCCAAAAGATGAAGAATGGCGCTCACAATGCCTTTATGCACGACGTGCAACGTCTGCTGGCGGACAAAAACATGCAGTTGCAGGGCTTCGAGAAGCTTATTGAAGCTTTCAACCTGGCATTAGAGGCGGAAAACGCAGCAAAAGGAGTGCGACGCAAGAGTTACATGACCGATGACATGGTAAAGCTGAACGCGCAACGGGAAGAAATATACGCCGGACTGTTTTATCATTACCAAAGCAGCCTGCGGCACTACGATGCCGGCAAGCGCGAGGCGGCCAAGGACATTTCGCACATCATGAAAAGCATTGCGTACATTCACAATACATCGAACATCGACCGGTATGCTTATATATTTAAAATTACAGCCAATATTCGAAAACCAGCGCATGCCGCGGCAGTAGAAACCCTGGAACTAACCGGATGGCTGGCTGCTTTGGACGCCCTGAATGAAGCCCACCGAACCACCGCCAATGACCGCGACAGCGAACGTAGTAAGCGGGGCAACGGCAATGTGCTCGTGGCTCGCAAGGCTACCGACAAAGCTTATCAGGAAATTGTGGCGCGGGTGAATGCAGTGATGATTCTGAACGGACCGGAGGAGTTTGATTATTTTGTACGATTGCTGAATGTGCATCTGGCTCATGCCAAAAAGAGTATCGCCATACGTGACGGATGGAAGAGGCACAAAAAAGAAGAAAAAAAGGATGAATAAACATTTTTGACGTTGGAACTGTTATATGGCTAAAATAGGTTTTTGAGAATAAGTCATACGATTCTTTTAAGAGGTTAATAATAACTGGAAATAAAACAGGTCGGTTCGTGAGAATCGACCTGTTTGGTTTTTAGCACTACATAAAATTATGCTTTGTGTGATAATTTTGT
>DATFAW010000225.1:0-8337 GCA_035254165.1 Paludibacter sp. | reverse complement strand
CTATAGCTAAATTAACTCTATTGCTTTTGATAATGGTTAGTACCATTCAGGCACAAACAAAAATCACCGTAGATGTAACCAAGCCGGGACATGCAATTTCGCCCACCTTGTTCGGAATTTTCTTCGAAGATATTAATCTTTCGGCCGATGGCGGATTGTATCCCGAATTGGTCAGAAACCGTTCGTTTGAAGATGCAGATACGCTTCAAAACTGGAAGTTTAGTAGTATTCAAGGCAAAAGCGTTGCGAAGATAAGCAATGCTGAAATTTATGCTAAACCACCTGTTTCTCCATTAAATCCGTTTAATCGGAAATCATTACTAATATCGGCTGCCGGTTCTTTCAAACTGGAGAATGCAGGCTACTGGGGCATGAATATGGTTCAAGGTGGAAGTTATACGCTTAAGTTGGCTGCTCGCGCCATTGACGGTTTTTCTTCACCGTTAAAAATAAGAATTTTGGACGCGAAAGGCAACGAAATATCCGCTGGTGAGATTAAAGGATTTGCAGACAACTGGGCGTATTACACCGCAAATCTGAAAATAAGCTCAGGCGATCCCAAGGCAAGTCTCGAAATTTCAGGCGAAGGCAACGGAAAACTGTTTCTGGACATGGTGTCGCTGATGCCTGATAAAACCTGGAAAAATCATGGCTTGCGCACCGATCTTGCTGAAGCATTAGACGCTATTCACCCCAAACTTTTTCGTTTTCCGGGCGGTTGCTGGGTGGAAGGTAATGAAATGAAACAAATGAACCACTGGAAAAATACCATCGGCAACATTGATACACGTTCTCCACTTTGGAATTTTTGGGGTTACAACGCTACTAACGGACTTGGTTTCCACGAATACCTACAACTGGCTGAAGATCTGGGAACTGAACCACTTTACTGCATCAACGTGGGCATGTCGCACAGTGAAGTAATTCCGCTTGATCAAATGGGGCAATGGGTGCAGGACGCTCTGGATGCAATCGAATATGCCAATGGCCCGGTAACTTCGGTTTGGGGTGGGATCAGGGCAAAAAACGGACACCCGGAACCATTCAACCTGAAATACATGGAAATCGGAAACGAGAATGGAGGTAAGCTTTACAACGAACGCTGGCCGTTGTTTGTAAAAGCCATTAAGGACAAATATCCATACATGCAACTTGTTGCCAACGAATGGGACGGCGGACACCCCAAAGATCCGAAACCAGAGTTGATTGATGAGCACTATTATAACAATCCCGATTGGTTTATCTGGAATTCAAACAAATACGATAATTACGACCGCAACGACTCCAAAATATTTGTTGGCGAGTATGCGGTTACCTCGGGCACAGGAAACGGTAACCTTCGGGGTGCAATTGGCGAAGCTGCTTGGATGACCGGGATGGAGCGCAACTCAGACGTAGTTGTAATGAGTGCTTATGCTCCATTGTTGTGCAATTCAAATCACAAAGCCTGGCCAATCAATCTTATCAATTTCGATAGCTATCGTTGGTTCGGCTTGCCAAGCTATTATGTGCAGAAAATGTTTTCCAATAATCAGGGAACCAATGTGTTGCCATTTACTGTAGAAAATAATCCGGCAATAGAAACGCCACAAAGCATGGGGTGTATCGGTTTTGGAACATGGATGACTTCGGCAGAATTTAAAGATGTCGTAGTTACAGCTCCTAACGGAACAATCCTCTTTAAACCCGATTTTGCAAAACTCGACCAGAAGTGGCGACAAACCGGAAAAGGCCAATGGAGTGTAAAGGATGGAGTGCTCAAACAGTCGGCAATAGAGCAGGGCGTAAGTGTTTTTATGGGCGATTCTACGTGGAAAGACTATACCATCAATCTGAAAGCTCGTAAAATTTCGGGCGAGAACGGATTCCAGATATACTTCCACAATAGAAAGAATGATGACCGTAACCGTTTCGAAGTAGGTGGTTGGAACAATTCTAATACTCACCTTGAACTGGGTATGACAACAGCCGACATGAAAGGTGAAGCTAAAAAGGAACAATGGTACGATGTGAAAATTGAGGTCAAAGGAAATGAAGTGAGAGCATATCTTGACGGAAAGCTGACACAGGAAATTTCAGATAAAAACCTTGCTGTAAAAAGCCTGATTATGAGTGCTGTGAAAGACGATAAATCGGGTGATGTGATCCTTAAAATTGTAAATGCCTCAGCTAAAGCAATAAAAACACAAATAGATCTGAAAAACACAAATGCTTTAACTGGAAAAGCAAAAGCCATTGTTTTGACTTCAGCCACTCCGCTCGACGAGAATACATTAGAAAATCCGAAGAAAGTTTATCCGAAACCCGAAGATGTGAAATTAACGAGAACTGGTTGCAAGCGAGCTTTCCCGGGCAATTCGCTGACGGTAATTCGATTCGGTACGAAATGATTGTTTTTACTAAATTAATTGCAAGGATGGTTTTAATACAATCGATATTTAAGAAAACAAAAACAATCAGTTTCGGATTTGCTTCTTGTCCGCCTCGATTTATAGCTGCGTTCATACTGATATGTGTCGGTTTTTTATCGGCAATTGAGTCATACGCTCAATACACATTCAAAAATGTGCCCATCGGTGGTGGTGGGTTTGTAACAGGAATCGTTACTCACCCCACATCCGGTGACAGATATTGTCGCACGGATGTAGGCGGAGCTTACCGCTGGGATGCGGAAAGCAATAAATGGGTTCAGCTTTTGGACTGGCTTGGCGATTCACAAGGCGAACTTTATGGAGTGGAGGCCTTGGCTCTTGATCCGCAAAATGCAAATAATGTCTATATGCTCTGTGGAACCAATTATTATGGCTCAGGAAAGTCTGCTATGTTAAAATCCACCGATAAAGGAAATACTTTTACTTATACAGACCTTTCCGCTAAGTTTATAGTGCATGGAAATGGGAATGGTCGCGGGAATGGAGAACGACTTGCCGTAGATCCGCATAATAGAAATATTTTATTCTGCGGAACCCGGACCAATGGGCTATGGAAGAGTACGGATGCCGGAGTAACCTGGAATCAAGCATGGAGCGGTGTAACTACAACTACCAACGAGAACGGGATATGTTTTGTCCTTTACGACCCTGCGGGCAGCGTAGTGAACGGCGCAACTCAGACCATGTATATTGGCGTTTCGCGCACCGGAAGTAGTAATATTTACAAAAGTACTGACGGAGGGGCAACTTTTACCGACATTTCTCCGGCAACCCGTTTTATGCCACATAGGGTAGCGCTGCAAGATACTATCATGTATGTAACTCTCTCGGTTCAATCGGGTCCGGGAATTTCAGGAAACTACGCAGACTCTATCCCTAAAAATGATATGGGCAGGGTATATAAACTTAATACAAATACAGGAGTGTGGACAAATGTTACACCTTCTCATTGGGCAAATTACCCTTACGGAGGGGTAAGTATAGATCCTACCAATATTAACAGGGTGGTGGTTTCTACCTGTGGGATGTATTGGAACAATCAGTTCGGTACGGGCTGGGGAGATTTTATTTTCCTCACCACCGATGGAGGTTCGACCTGGACACTAAAGAACGGCTCCAACGCCACTTATGATGCTAACGGCATGGAATGGACGCGCGGTGGAGCTGTTAACTGGATGGACTGTATTGAATTTGACCAATCTAACACTAACAAAGTGCGGGTAATAGGCGGAGGCGGGGTATATACATGTCCAGATATCACAGCCACGAACCCTTCATGGAAATATGATGTAGTCGGACTTGAAGAGACAGCATTTCTGGATGGAATAAGTATTCCCGGAGGGCCGCTTATTACCTCGTTCGGAGACGTAACAGGCTTTGTGCATAACCCAATAACTTCTTATCCTGCAAATAGACTTACTCCTTCCGATGGTAATAACCAAAGCATTGCTTATGCGGGTGCCAGCCCAAGCAAAGTAGTAAGAGCTTCTAATGCTGGAAATGTTGTTTACTATTCCACGGATATGGGTGCTACATGGACTGGCTGTGCCACTAATAAGGGAACAGATGGAAAGGTTGCCATTAGCGCAGACGGAGGAACTTTTCTGTACTGCCCCCGAAGCTCCTCAACAACCTGGTATACGACCAATAACGGTGGAAGTTGGTTCAGTTGTTCGGGTGTGTCAGTAGGTGACGCTATTCCTGTGGGAGATATGGTAAATCCCAATTATTTTTATATCTATCATCCATCGACTGGACAGATGTTTAGAAGTTCGAATAAAGGAGTCAGTTTTTCAGCAGCAGGTACGCCGGGCAATTCAACCGCAAATTATCCATGGGAATCAGTATTGATTCGTACAGTACCCGGTTATGAAGGGCATATATGGGTACCTCGTGGTAGAAATGGATTGAAATATTCTACCAACTATGGAGTGACTTATACAAATGTTACTAATGTAACTTACTGCAAATCGATCGGAATAGGTAAGGCTAAAGGCGGAGCTAATTATCCAACTATTTTCATCTGGGGAACTGTATCTGGGGTTACAGGGCTTTTCAGATCGACAGATCAGGGGACTACCTGGCTCAGGATAAATGATGATGCCCATCAGTTTGCTGGAGCACCTTTACTCATCGGAGATATGAATACTTTCGGAAGAGTATATATGAGTGCAGGAGGCGGAAGAGGCATTGTTTATTGGGAGCCTGTGGGCGCAACAAATTCGGTAGAAATAGAAAGCCGTTTGAATGATATGGTTATTTATCCCAATCCTGCTAAAGACGGAATCTTTTCGATAATGTTACCTGACATTTCGCATAAAGCAAGCATCTGTATTTATGATAATCAGGGCAGACTGTTGTTTGAAAAGATATCTGCTAATACAGGCAAGTTAGATGTTAATTCGGACCTGAAAGCAGGAATTTACTTTATCAGGGAAATGTCAGAAGGGATGAATATCACTAAAAAACTTATTATTCAATAAGCATTGATAGATTATTCAATCTTATTACATGAAATAATGCTGTAAATTTGGAAGGCGATTTGTTGACCGCTGGAGTATATTGTGAAATAAAACATATCAATAATTAACAGGACGACGTGAAACCCTCTCAGGTTTAAGAATCTCGATAGTTTCATTTCTTTACGCAAATTATGACGATAGGGCAAATGTTGCAAAATAGGATGTAGATACCCTGAAGGTTAACCTGGATAATTTGATTTAAGAAGTTTATATTTAGTAAAAAAAACATCATGAAAAACGCAGTATGTCTGTTTCTGCTTTTATTGTTTGGAGTCCATGCCATTTTTTCGCAAGAGAAAAAAAATCAGGACCAAGCTAACGTAATACATATCGTCGATTGGGAAAATCCCAATGTTAACGGCATAAATAAGGAATATCCTCACGCTTACAGTTTTCTTTTTGAGGAAAAAAGAAATAATCCGGCTATTCAATCGCTCAATGGCCTTTGGAAATTCCACTGGTCGGCCAACCCGCAAACGCGGCCGCAGGAGTTTTATACCTCAGGTTTTTCTGCCGACAAGTGGGACAATATTCTGGTGCCTGGCAATTGGGAGCTTCAGGGATTTGGAACACCCATTTACACCAATGTGGCTTATCCGTTCAAAAGAGATATCCCCCGGGTAATGGGCGAGCCTGATAAGAGTTTCACTACTTACAAAGAGCGGAATCCGGTAGGCAGTTACCTTACAAGCTTTGTAATTCCTGCCGATTGGACAGATAAACAAGTGTTTCTGAATTTTGGTGGTGTGCAATCGGCCATGTATGTTTGGGTGAACGGACAAAAAGTGGGTTATAGCGAAAACTCCATGTCGCCAGCTGAGTTTGATGTTACTTCTTACATTCATAAAGGAGAAAATAAACTGGCAGTGGAAGTGTATAAATATTGCGATGGCAGCTATATGGAAGACCAAGATATTTGGCGTTTGGGTGGAATATTCCGCGATGTGGATCTGATTGCACGGCCAAAGGTTTTTATCGGTGATTATTTTGTAAAAGCAATTCCTGATAAAACGTATGAGAATGCCAACGTCTCTATCGATTTGAGTCTGGATAACCGTGTGCTACAGAATATTGCAGGTCTTCAGGTGGAAGCGGAAATAACCGGCTACTCAAAATCAGGCGGGTATATCGATATTCCGGTTACGGCAAAAGTACCGGTTTCTAAATCAAAACAAGTGTCGTTCACAATCAGTTCGTTGATAAAACAGCCTAAGCTTTGGTCGGCGGAAACACCTGATTTATATCGTCTTATTCTGAAATTTAAAAATAGGAAAAACGAGATGGTAGATAAGGCCGAATGCTATTTCGGTGTCCGCAAAATTGAAGTTCGTGGTGATCTGTTTTTGATTAATGGCAGGGCTGTGAAATTGAAAGGTATCAACCGGCATGAGCAGCATCCGCGTACCGGAAAGTACATGAGTCGGCAGCTTATGGTGCGCGATATGGAGCTGATGAAACAGGCAAATATCAACATGATACGCACAAGTCACTATCCCGATGATCCCATGTTTTACGAACTTTGCGACAAATATGGTTTTTATGTAATGGACGAGGCTAATCAGGAATCTCATGCCTATGGCCTTGGCAATAAAGAGCTTGGCGAAGATCCTGCATGGAAAAAAACACATCTCGAACGGGCCACTTCGTTGGTTGGACGAGACAAAAACCATGCTTGCGTTATTTTCTGGTCGCTGGGCAACGAAGGTGGCAAGGGTCAGAATATGAAGGCAATGGCAGACACTATTCGGAAATTGGATCCTACCCGTTTGGTTTTCTCCGATACACATCGAGAAATTTCGGATATTTATGACGATAGCTATTTGCATCCGGATGATTTTAAAAAATTGGGTGAAAAGATCAAAGACAAACCGGTCATCATGCGCGAATATGCCCATGTGATGGGAAGTTCGGGCGGTAACTTGCAGGAATACTGGGATGTGATTTATGCCGATTCGAGCCTTTGCGGAGCTGCTATCTGGGAATGGGACGAACACGGTTTGCCAAAAACCAAGGATGGTTCTCCACTTAAATTGACCGATCACCCCAACGATTACAGCTTAAAAGACAATGAATTTTGGGCTTATGGTGGCGATTTTGGCGATAAACCCAACGATGGAAATTTTGTGATGAGAGGGCTGGTTTCGACCGACAGAAAACCTTATCCACATTATTACGAGGTGCAAAAAGTATATCAACCGGTTGTATTCCAGTTTGTAAACGATAAAGATGCAAGTGTTCGGGTTACCAATCATTTTGATTTCCAACCGTTGCAAAACTTCGATTTTGAATACGAATATACATCCAACGGAAAATCGATTCAAAGAGGTAAATTCAATTGCGATGGCATTTTGCCGGGCGCATCTTCCGTTATCAATCTTCCTGTACCTCACTTGGCCGACTCGGTTTCGTCTGATATCTGTCTGAATATCTACGTCCGACTAAAAAATGCGACACTTTGGGCTGAAACAGGTTATTGCATTGCCCGGGAGCAGTTTGTAGTGAAGCCAATTGAATGGAAAAGAATTGTTCCTGCCGGAAAGACGATTAATGTGACTGAGAATGCCTCACAAATTCAGCTTAAAACAGAAACCATGACTTTTATTTTAGATAAAAAGAATGGTTCGTTGACAAGCTGGAAGGTGAATCAACAAGAAATGCTCAAAGGGCAACTGGAACCGTATTTCTGGAAAGCACCTAACGACAACCAAAAGCAAAGCGGCTATGTACAAGAATTTGCGAAATGGAGAAAGGCAGCTGAAAACCGGGTGGTGAAAAAAGTAGACCTGTCCAAACAGGATAATTCAGTATTGGTGAAATTCGAAATGAATTTGCCGGCTATTGGTGCAAATTATACATTGAGTTATCAATTGAATGGGGTGGGGCAATTGCAGGTTGAAGCAGCTTACCAACCTCTGAACGATACGATTACGCTGATGCCTAAATTTGGGATGAGGGTTCATGTTGCAGATAATTATAACACCGTTGGCTGGTATGGACGTGGTTTCTATGAAAATTATCCGGACCGTAAAACAGCTTCGTTCATTGGACTTTATCGGGCAAAACTGGACGATTTCATGACGCGTTATGCAGCGCCCCAGGACAATGCCAACCGCTGTGATGTGCGTTGGTTTACATTAAGTGCTCAAAACAATACTGCCATAAAAGTGTCAGGTTTGCAGCCACTTTGTTTCCGCGCATGGTCTTATACCGAGGAAGATATGGAACCTGTCCGCCACGACTTTGAATTGCCAAAACGAGACTTTATAAACCTGAATATTGATTTGAATATTCACGGCGTTGGAGGTGATGATAGCTGGGGTGCTAAAACAATGGATAAATATACCATTCCGGGGAATAAACCATATCACTATGGTTTTATTTTG
>DATFAW010000224.1:0-3512 GCA_035254165.1 Paludibacter sp. | reverse complement strand
CTTTCGCTTATATTGATAAAAATGTAGAAATAGGTAATAATTGTACTATAATGCCCTATGCGAGTGTGTTGAATGGCACACGCATGGGCGATGGCAATGAAGTTTATCAAAGTGTCGTATTGGGTGCCGTCCCGCAGGATTTCAATTATCGTGGTGGAGATACCATACTGGAAATAGGCAACAACAATGTGTTTCGCGAAAACGTGGTGATAAGCCGCTCCTCAGGATCCGAAGGCAAAACGGTGATAGGGAACGATAACTCATTAATGGAAGGTGTTCACATTTGTCACGATGTACGCGTGGGAGACCATTGCGTATTGGGGCTCAAGTCCATTGTTGCCGGCAATTGCATTATTGAATCGCATGTGATATTCAGTTCGATGGTAAGCATGTTTCAAGATACCCACGTAGGTAACTGGACTATGGTGCGCGGAGGATGCAGGTTCCGGAAAGATATACCTCCGTATATTGTTACATCTACCAACCCCACCAGCTATTATGGTGTGAATGTAAAATACCTGAGATTTCATGATGTTCCGGAAAAAATCATTGAGCACATAGCCCACGCTTATGAGCTAATCTACCACGGCAATGTCAGCATTCAGGATGCAGCTATGCGGGTGGAAGAAGAAGTTCCTATGAGCGACGAGATACGCAACATTATCAATTTTGTGAAACACTCTCAAAAAGGGATCATTAAATAGTAATCAATCATTACCCTTGTAAAGTAAACGAGCCCGGACTGATACAATTCGGGCTCGTTTTATTTTTAGGGAATGTAGCAAATTGAAAATCCTGATAAAACTTACCGTTTAAATTTCCGGCAAAACCAATCGTATAAAACTTATTCAGCCAAGCGTACTTTTCGGTTAAACTATTTGGAAACTCGGTGGCGGAGGATAATAAAGTTAACTACATAGAGCGAAAATAGCCTAAGTACTCATACAAAGTGATATAACATACTGGATATTTGCGATCCAGTTTCCTCACTCGCAATATCGATAGCGTTGTTGTGAGACTAACGATAACGTTATAGTGTGTGTTGCTACAACGTTATCGTGTCATACACTACAGTACTGTTAGTCAATTGCCTGGTCAGTATTTTTTCAAAAAATGCCGTGTCCAGATCTTTGAGTAATTGTTGTTGGCAAACAGATTTTTAATTTCTTCCATAACATTACTCTTTGTATTGTAACGCTATTTCAGGACGAGACACGTCTTTCATAAAAAAAGTCTGAACTTGAATAAGTTCAGACTTTTTTTATGAAAAACAAGAGTTTCTTAGATGTATCTTACTTGATGTTTAGCTCGTTAATCAATCGTTGAGCACCACCTATTTTATCCATTACAAAAAGGATGTAACGAACGTCCACGTTGATAGTCCGTTGCAAATCGGGTTCGAAAACAATGTCACCGCTCATGGCTTCCCAGTTGCCATCGAATGCCAAACCAAGTAATTCTCCTTTAGCATTAAAAATTGGACTTCCTGAATTACCGCCGGTAATGTCGTTGTTGCTAAGGAATGCTACGTGCATTTCGCCAGTTTTCTGATCAAGATAAGCACCGTAATTCTTTTCAAGAATGGCTTTTTTGAGTTTTGGAGAAACGTCAAATTCTTCGTCGCCCGGAACTTCTTTTTCCAAAATACCTTTGGTAGTAGTGTAATACTTATAGCTTACTGCATCAGCAGGATTGTATCCACCTACTTTTCCAAAAGTTAAACGCATGGTGGAGTTAGCATCCGGATACATGGGTTTACCAACTTCGGCAGACATAGCTTTGATGCCATTCTCATAGAGGCGTTCGGCATCTTTTATTTGCTCCATGTTCTTTGTGTACTCGTCGCTTCTGATCAGCTCCATTGTCTTTTTAATCTCTTGTGAAAAAATGATAGCCGGATCTTTAGAGAAGTCTACCTTCTTGCTTTTAATGGCTTTGGTGATTTTGTCCAACGAACTGAAATCGGATTTTTCGAACAGAAATTTCGCATACTTCGCATAATCGCCGTTGTATTTTTTTTGAATCAGATTGTAAACTTCTGGCAGGGCATCGGCATCTACCGATTTTTTATACACATCCAACATAGCCACCAAGGTAGCCTCATCTACAGCAGGATAGTAATCTTTATAGATTCCTGTTGTTTGTTTTAGCAGACTGTCTTGTGGAAGGTCTTTTTTTACAAACTTCTCAACCTGTGTGGCAATACGTGGCATTTCCACACCGTTCATTAACGATTCCATCAAATAATTCATGGCACGATTGTAAGGATATATTTTCGTATAACCATCTTCGAGTGTTTTCAACACATTCTTATATTTCACCTGGCGTTCGGGAGAGGCTTTCATCCAAGCAGCGAAAGCTTTTTCCTGTTCTTGTTTTTCGAAAATAATGCCCAGTTTAGTAATGGCTTTATTCATACCAATACTGTTTTTCCAGTAATTGGAGCTACGGGCAAACTTGCTGGCATAAGCAATGTTGATGGCTTCATCTACCCGCATGAAGGAATGCCAAACGTCTTGTTTTGCACCACGAACATCAATCCGAGCCTGATTGGAGCCTTTCATGCGGTTATTCACTCCCCACGAAGATAAATAACGGTTAGTACTTCCAGGATTTCCCATAATCATAGTATAATCGCCTGGTTGGTAACCTTGGTTGGAAATGTTAGCAAAGCGTTTAGGTGAGTAAGGTACATTGTCCTTCGAGTATTTGGCAGGTTTGCCGTCCGGCGAGCAGTATACACGAAAAACAGAGAAGTCGCCCGTATGGCGGGGCCACATCCAGTTGTCGGTATCGCCACCAAATTTACCAATGGAAGTAGGAGGGGCGTATGCAAACCGAACATCAGTAAACTCTTCATAAACGAATAAATAGAACTCATTGCCAGAGTCAACAGGCTTTACTTTGGCCAGGTAATTCGTCCCTTTTTCTGTTTCTTTTTGAATGACATTGATAATCGAATCTTGCTTGTCTATCCGTTTTTTACCAAGCAATGTGTCCGGCAATTGTGATAGAACCCGTTCGGTAACATCTTGTACCTTTACTAAAAACTTCACAGAAAGACCCGGAGTTGGGATTTCGTCGCTTAGTTTTTCGGCAGTGAACCCATCTTTCAGGTAGTTGTGCCCAACAGCACTATGTTGTTGAATAGCTTCGAAACCACAGTGGTGATTAGTAAATACAAGTCCTTGGTTAGAAACCATCACGCCTGTACAACCGTTTCCGAAAATTACTACCGCATCTTTCAGGCTTACCTGTTGGTCGCTGTAAATGTCATTGGCAGTAAGGGTTAAGCCCATTCCGTTCATCTTTTGGATATTCAGTTTCTGAATTAAAGGTAGCATCCACATACCTTCGTCGGCTCTTACCCCGGCAAATATACTGAGTGAAAGCAATACAATGAGTAGTTTTTTCATGAAAATAATAATTGAATATTTGTTATTGATAAATAAATCAGGAGAATATGTAAATAAGAAAATGCAGAAATTTGTATATTAATGCAGGACAAATGT
>DATFAW010000223.1:0-5752 GCA_035254165.1 Paludibacter sp. | reverse complement strand
AATCAGATCTAAATGCTCCCGGTTAGTGTCGGTAATAAAAATCTGTCCGAAAGTTTCACCTGATACAAGTTCAACAATTTTCTTTACCCGAATAGAATCAAGTTTATCAAAGATATCATCGAGAAGCAGGAGAGGAGATAAGTTGTGTGTGCGCTTTAAAAAGTCAAACTGCGCCAACTTAAGTGAGATTAGATAAGTTTTATTTTGACCTTGGGAGCCGACACGCTTAATAGGATAACCATCCAAAAGCATTTCTAACTCATCTTTGTGAATTCCTTGGGTTGAATAGCCAAGAATGCGATCTCTGTCCCGAGTGGCAATCATACGGGTTTTAATGTCATACTCGTGGTGTTGCGAATGATAAGCCAGGCTTATTTGTTCGTTTCCACCCGAAATATATGCATAGAAGTTTTGAAAAATGGGTATGAATTCATCAATAAATTGCTTCCGCTGCTCATATATATAGGTACCAAATATTGCCATCTGATCTTCCCATATATCCAGTAATGAATCGTCAATTTGAGTTCCAATTTTGAGCAACGCATTTCGCTGCTTCAAAGCATTGTTATATTGAAGCAGGTGGTTGAGGTATGTTTTATTATATTGCGATATAACACCATCCACAAACTTTCTACGCTCCTCGCTTCCTTCCAAAATTAAACCCGAATCATCCGGCGATACCAAAACCAAGGGTAACAGCCCAATATGATCTGAAAGACGCTCGTATTCTTTCTTATTTCTCTTGAATTGTTTCTTTTGGCGAAGTTTCATTCCACAGTAAATATCTTCAGTCGTTTCACCTAAAGTATACTTGCCTTGAAGCAAACAAAATTCTGCATTGTGTAAGATATTTTGAGAATCTATGGAATTGGAATGACTTTTACAGAATGACAAGAAGTAGATTGCATCCAAAATATTAGTTTTACCCATGGCATTGTTTCCAATGAAGCAGTTTATTTTAGGCGAGAACACCAGTTCTGCTTCACGGATATTCTTATAATTGAGTATGGATAGGGAATTTAGACGCATGAAATAATGGAGGTTTTATTCTAATGCAAATATACATAATTATTTAGGCATGCGCAATTCTTTTATTTCGTATCAAAACGTTAAACTAAATAATTTCGTAAAAATAAATGCCTTATAACTGCATCGTTTGGCCTTAAAATTGTAACTTTGCCTAGAATAGAAAAATAAGCAAAAATACGATTGTAACAACCTGTTATTATGAATATTAGCTACAAGAACAATATGATTTATTGTTCTAGTTTGTATTTTAATGAATTTAGAAATTGTGCTTTGCTTTCTTTAAATTCAAGAAGAAACTCTGAATGAATTTATAAAATTTGTTGGAAGCCGGTTCGGCTTCCAACAAATTATCTCACTTTATTGGTATGAATAGAATTTTTATCATTTCTATCTTGACTATTATTACATTTTGTGCTTGTAATTCAAACAAAAAAGAAAAAGGATCAAACAATAAAAGAAAAACTAAGAATGAAGTTATTGTTGATTGCCATTATACGTTGCATGAGGCAATCTCCGGTTCGAAAGCTCCAAAGTCTATTTTAAATCAGTTACAATTAATTGATGTCCGGTATTATTCTACAGATGGAAAAGTCCATGCAGGTCAAATACTGACGAATAAAAAATTAGCCGAAAAAATTGAAGCTATATTTCATTTTATTTTACTCAATAAGTTTCCAATAGCACATGCTATTCCTATTGTAAAATACAATTGGAACGATGATTTATCCATGCAGGCAAACAACACCTATAGTTTTTGTTATCGCGATATAAGTTACTCGAAGCATGCACACGGAATGGCTGTTGATATAAATCCATTTTTCAATCCCGTACGCTGGAAGACCGGATATGAAAATCGCCAGGATAAGCCAATCGGAGCACATTACAATCCCGAAAAACCCGGGACTTTTTATAACGGCAATCCAGTAGTTGAACAATTTAAGAAGTATGGGTTCCGCTGGGGACATAGCTTTACAGCAAAACACGATGATCATCATTTTGAAATATAATATTTATGTAAGAATATTTTACAAAATACTTTCATATTGATAGATTAATTTGTATTTTTGCGATAAACATTAAAAATATCCACGAATAATTATACTATTAACGATTACAATTAACAATTATGGCAAAAGTAACGAAAGAAGAAGCTCTTCTTTACCACTCTCAGGGGAAACCTGGAAAAATTGAGGTTGTTCCAACCAAACCTTACAGTTCTCAACGTGACTTATCATTAGCTTACTCACCCGGCGTTGCAGAACCTTGTTTAGAAATTGAAAAAGATCCGAATGCGGCTTACGAATATACAGCAAAAGGAAATTTAGTAGCCGTTATTTCAAATGGAACAGCAGTACTTGGCTTAGGCGATATAGGTGCAATGGCTGGAAAACCAGTAATGGAAGGTAAAGGTTTATTATTTAAAATTTTTGCCGGCATTGACGTTTTTGATATTGAGGTAAATGAAAAAGATCCGGAAAAATTTATTCAGGTAGTGAAAGCTATTGCACCAACTTTTGGTGGAATAAACCTTGAAGACATTAAGGCTCCTGAATGTTTCGAAATTGAAGAACGTCTGAAAGCTGAATTAGATATTCCGCTTATGCATGATGATCAACATGGTACAGCAATTATTTCTTCAGCAGGATTATTGAATGCGCTTGAATTGGTTGGAAAGAAAATTGAAGACGTAAGAATTGTTGTGAATGGTGCCGGAGCTGCAGCAAACTCTTGTACTCAACTTTATATGAAGCTAGGTGCCAAATTGGAAAATATTGTAATGGTCGACTCCAAAGGCGTGATTAACAAACAACGCACCGACTTAAATTCCCGCAAGAAACCTTTTGCTACCGATAGAACCATCACAACCCTGGCCGAAGCAGTAAAAGATTCGGATGTATTCTTAGGTTTATCAGTTGCCGGTGTACTTACAATTGATATGGTTCGCTCAATGAATGCAAATCCAGTTGTTTTTGCGTTGGCTAATCCAAATCCTGAGATATCTTATGATGATGCACTGTCAGCTCGTAAGGATATTATTTTTGCTACAGGACGTTCCGATCATCCTAATCAAATTAACAACGTGTTGGGATTCCCATACATCTTCCGTGGTGCTTTGGATGTTCGTGCTAAATGTATTAACGAAGAAATGAAAGTGGCAGCCGTTCTTGCTATTGCAGAATTAACAAAGAAACCGGTTCCTGATGTAGTAAACGCAGCATACGATTTAAAACGCATAACGTTCGGCCGTGATTATATTATTCCAAAACCTCTTGATCCACGCTTGTTGACTATTGTAGCGCCTGCCGTGGCTAAAGCTGCCATGGAATCGGGAGTTGCACGAAAAGATATTACTGACTGGAACGCATATTGCGATAAATTGCGTGCACTGATGGGTAACGACAATAAAATGTTGCGTCGTTTTTACGAAACAGCCAAACAAAATCCAAAACGGGTTGTATTCTCTGAATCAAACCACCTGAATATGATTAAGGCTGCTGAAGCTGCTTACGCTGAAGGTATTTGTTTCCCTATTTTGATTGGAAACGAAGAAAAAATAGCTAGCATTGCGACTGATAACGATATTGACCTGACCGGAATCGAAATTATCAATTTGCGTCACGATAGAGAAGAAAAACGCAGAGTTTCATATGCTAAAATACTTTCGGAAAAGAGAAGCCGTGAAGGTATGACGTTTGACGAAGCATATGAAAAAATGTACGAACGTAACTATTTTGGAATGATGATGGTTGAAACAGGTGATGCGGATGCTCTGATTACCGGTGTTTATACCAAATATTCAGATTCGGTTCAAGCAGCAAAAGATGTTATTGGTTTACGCCCCGGCTTGAAACATATGGCAGCTATGCACATTATGAATACCAAAAAAGGAACTTTCTTCCTGGCTGACACGCTTTTCAACCGTCACCCATCTACAGAAGCTTTGATTGACATTGCCAAACTGACACATGAAACCGTAAAATTCTTTGCTCATGAACCTGTAATGGCTATGTTATCATATTCTAACTTTGGATCTGATAAACAAGGAAGCCCTGCAAGCGTTCACCAAGTAGTTGAAACACTTCATACCCAATATCCAGAAATGATTGTGGATGGTGAAATGCAGGTTACTTTTGCATTAGATAAAGAATTGCGTGATAAAAAATTCCCATTCTCAAAATTAGCCGGAAAGAATGTAAATACATTGATTTTCCCTAATTTGAGCTCAGCCAATACTGCTTATAAAATGTTGATCGAAATGGGATTGGCAGAAACAGTAGGTCCAATTCAAATGGGATTGAACAAACCTGTTCATATTTTGGATGTAGAAAGCTCTGTACGCGACATTGTGAATATGACCGCGATAGCTGTACTTGATGCCATTGTAGAAGAACATAAAACAATAAACCCTACAAAAATCGAATTGTAATCATTTGATTTCAGATAAAATAAAAACGGTCATTAACCTAGAGTTAATGACCGTTTTTTATAGCCTTGTATTTCTTACTTTACAACCACAGCTTCCAGATTTTTAGCTCTGATTTGAATATAAATAGTTGAACCGGGTTTGCTATATGCACTCTGTACATAGCCCATTCCAATTCCTATTTTGGTATCGGGAAGCATGGTTCCGGATGTTACTTCTCCGATTTTCGCACCTGAACCGTCTACTACTTCGTATCCATGACGAGGAATTCCACGTTCTTTCAACTCAAAACGAACCAGTCTGCGGCTGGCACCTTCAGCCTTTTGTTTTTCAAGCAACGGACGATCGATAAAGTTCTTTCCATCAACAAACTTGGTAATCCAGCCGAGTCCGGCTTCGATAGGCGACGTAGTATCGTCAATATCGTTTCCGTACAAGCAAAATCCTTTTTCGAGACGTAAAGAATCGCGTGCTCCAAGACCGATTGGTTTAATACCCAGTTCGGCACCGGTAGTGAAAAGCACATCCCATATTTTTTCTCCATGTTCAGGATAGAAATATAATTCAAAACCTCCGGCACCCGTATATCCGGTGTTCGATAAAATAACATTATCCACACCTGCAAAATCGCCTACCGCAAAACCATAATAAGGAATTTTAGTCAGATCAACTGTGGTTAGTTTTTGAAGCATTTCGGTAGCTTTTGGACCCTGAACGGCTAATTGAGCCATCCAGTCCGATGCGTTTTCAAGTTCTGCACCTTCAGAGTTGTTTGCTACACACCAATTCCAGTCTTTTTCTATATTGGAAGCGTTTACAACCAACAGGTATTTATTTTCTTCGAAATGATAAACCAGCAAATCGTCAACAATTCCACCTTTGCCGTTTGGAAAGCATGAATATTGCGCCTTGCCGATAGGCAATATTGAAACATCGTTCGATGTTACTTTTTGAAGAAAGGCTAATGCCTGAGGGCCTTTAACCCAGAATTCGCCCATGTGCGATACATCAAAAACTCCGACACCACTGCGAACCGTCATATGTTCATCCGTGATTCCGCTATATTCAATAGGCATGTTGTAACCGGCAAATTCGTGCATCTTGGCACCAAGAGCAATGTGTTTGTTTGTAAATGGTGTAGTTTTCATTCTTTAATTGTTATTCTATTGTTATATTAGTAGATATTCATGGATATGAGCTCTTTTCAATTGCTGATATTAGTTTACTCAATCAATCACAGAAGTAATAAGTAGATGTTCTAA
The DNA here is from genome assembly GCA_035254165.1 of Paludibacter sp. Classification (GTDB taxonomy): domain Bacteria; phylum Bacteroidota; class Bacteroidia; order Bacteroidales; family Paludibacteraceae; genus Paludibacter. Next base: position 37 of record DATFAW010000223.1, on the reverse strand, counting down.
TTAAATGTCGTATTCCTTAAAAGAATATTCAACCACA
>DATFAW010000222.1:0-12199 GCA_035254165.1 Paludibacter sp. | reverse complement strand
TTATTGTTATTATTGTTTTTGATTGGCTATTCCTGTTGTATTCTTCTTGTAATTTGTTGATACGAAATTAAAACAAAAGCCGCAGCGAATGGTTTTCCGTGCGGCTTAAACAATTTTGCTCAAAAGCTCAATTAATCACTAACAGTCAATGCTCAATTTCGGACAATATGTATTTTTACAATGGCTTTAATTTGGTTTTCAATATGGACAACATAGGACGCTGGTAAAAGCATTAAACTCAAATTAAACCAAGAAGTACATACACTTGTTTTTGTGTCAGGAGATGCATAATGATATACAAGTTCTAAATTTCACAAAAAATCCTTCTGATTAATGTATTGATTTTAACTCTTCGGTGGCTTTGTTGATAAATCCAACCTTATCTTTTTTCACCTCTATCAATATTGTTTTTATATCTTCCGGTATAGGAAAGTATTTTTCTGACCACAAATGTATCTCAATCAGTATCGGGAGCAAGTCAATCCCCATTTGGGTTAACTTGTAGTATCCTTTTGATTTGCTTTCCGGATCGTCCGATTTTTCAATAATTTTATTTTCTTCCAATGTTTGCAACCTTGTGGCTAAAATATTTGTAGCTATCCCTTCTGCTGATTTTAAGAAATCACTGTATCTGCACTTCTTCAAAGACATTAAGTCTCTGATGATCAACAATGACCATTTATCTCCCCAGATGTCGAGCGAACAACTAATTGGACAATCTGATCTTTTTTTCATCTTTTTCATAAATATATTCTTGTTTTACTTGCATTTTGCAAGCAATGTATTATCTTTGCACTTGCAATTTGCAAGCAAAGATAATACATTATATCAATACACACAAGAATGGAAAAAAAGAATAAAGTATTTGAGCCAATTAAATTGGCAGGAATAACATTTCCAAACCGAATTATCAGATCGGCAACCTATGAAGGAATGAGTGATGAAAATGGTAGGCCTACAGAGCAATTATCAAAAAAATACACCGCCTTGGCTAAAGGAGGTGTTGGTGGAATTATTACCGGCTTTATCGGGGTGAATCAGCAAGGAATGAGTACCGGGCACTATATGTCTATGATAAATAATTCCGAAACAGTAAAAGCCTACAAAGAATTGACTGAAAAAATGCATGAGCTTGGAACTCCCATTATTGCCCAACTTAATCATTGCGGTGGTCAGACAAAAGAAGAAGCTACCGGCATGCCGGTAATTGCACCTTCAAAGATTTCCGATTATAAGGCTAAAGAAATGACTAAAGCTGAGATTTTGGAAGTAATAGAAGCGTTTGTTCAGGGAATAAAAAATGCGAAAGAGGCCGGCTTTGATGGAGTGCAAATTCACATAGCTCATGGATATTTACTATCTGAATTTGTTTCGCCAAGAATGAACAGGCGAACCGATGAATGGGGCGGAAACACCGAGAACCGTTTCAGAATAGTGAAAACTATATTTGAAAAAGCCAGAAAAGAAGTGGGCAATTATCCTATAATTGCAAAAATAAATGGTTATGAAACGCTGAAAAATGGAATGTCCATAGACGAATCGATTAAAATTGCCAAACTATTACAACAGGTAGGTTGCAATGCCATTGAAGTCTCAAATGGAACAATAAAGGCGGGGCTGGCAACAATGCGCGGAAATGTGCCATGGCAAATGATAGTGGCTCAAAATGACCGATTGAACAAAATGCCGCGGTTCGCAAAAAGCATTATCGGAACGGTTGCCGAAAAAGCCTTTCCGCAACCCCAGCCCAAAAGCTTATACAATTTGGATGCAGCAACGGCCATAAAAAATGCGGTAAGTATTCCGGTGATTGTGGTAGGTGGCATAACAAATATAAATGAAATTGAAGATATTATCAATCAGAATAAGAGTGATTTGGTGTCATTGTGCAGACCATTTATTCTTGAATCGGATTTGGTAAATAAGTTCAAAACAGGAAAACAAACGCAGTCTAAATGTATTCAATGCAATTTCTGTATTATAGGAGTTGAAAAAGCTCCACTCAGATGTTATTATGGAAAAGTTCCTGCAAGTGTGGTTTAGTATTCAACAAACAATGCAAAATCAATCAATAAATATTACTAACAGAATCTACAGATTAAATTTAAAATTAAGAGATTATGAATAAAACAATTTTAATAACAGGGGCTTCATCAGGTTTTGGGCTTCTAATCGCAAACAAACTACACGAAAGTGGATATAATGTAATCGGCACAAGTCGCAACCCCGAAAAATATGCATCCAGGGTACCCTTCAAAATGATAGCCTTAGACCTTGATTCCGAACAATCAATAAGCACTTTTTCAGAAAGGATTTTCAAGGAAATAGGTCAGTTGGATATTCTTATCAATAATGCCGGCTTTTTAGTGTCAGGCATTGCGGAAGAAACGCCCATTGAGTTAGGCCGACAACAGTTAGAAACGAACTTTTGGGGAACCATCAAGGTGACCAACGCCATACTGCCATACTTTAGAAAACAAAAATCAGGTAAAATAATAACCGTAGGATCAATTGTTGGTCTCGTTTCATTTCCAAACGGGGCTTACTATGCAGCTTCCAAGCATGCATTGGAAGGTTATTTCAAATCATTACGCTATGAATTGGATGAGTTTAATATCAGTGTTGCTATGATTGAACCTACTGCTTTTAAAACAGGCATTTTAGATAATTCGTCATCGGCTTCTGCAGAAATTGCAGATTACAATGTATTGAGGAACAAAATTGTAAAATTCACTAACGACTACTTAGTAGACCAGGCAGGTGATCCGGCAGTGGTTGCCGAAAAAGTACTAAAAGTAGTTCAAACGAAAACACCTAAATTCCGTAATATCGTTGGTAAGGGTACTTCTACCTTGGTGAATTTGCAACACTTTGCATATGGGATTTTAGAGAGAAATGTGCTGAAACAACTAAATAAATCATGAAATGAAAAAATATTATGTTCTAGTGCTTTTGTTTTTTGCACCATTTATTCATGGATTTGCTCTTGATACTGAAACATATCAAACAGTAAAAACAGATACAATAACGGTAAATGGCGCAAAATTTCACTACCGAAAGCTGGGTGAAAATAATGGGTGCCTGTTATTTTTCTCAACCACCTGGGGGCAACTTTGGATAATTGCGACCCACGAGTGATGGATGGCATTGCTGCAAAGTATCAAATTATTGCTTTTGACAACCGCGATGTAGGCGCTACCAAAGGTAAAACCCCTGTAACAATTGCTGAAATGGCAAAAGATGCAATTAGTTTTATCAAAGCATTGGGGTATGAGAAAGTTGATATTATTGGTTTTTCAATGGGTGCTTTTATTGCACAAGAAATATTACTTCAAGAGCCACAACTTGTACGCAAAGCTGTTATGACTGGAACCGGCCCAGCCGGGGGTGAAGGAATAAAAAACGTTACAAAAATCACTTATTGGGATATGTTTAGAGGTTATCTTACCTTCAGAGATCCTAAATTCTATTTATTCTTTAACCAGAACACAAATGGGAAAAAATCTGCTAAAGAATTCTTAGCCCGAATAAAAGAAAGAACCGAGAATCGGGATAAAAGAATGAAGCTTACATCATTTAGGAGCCAACTCAAGGCTATTCACAGTTGGGGATTACAAACACCGCAGGATTTATCAATGATAAAACAACCTGTACTAATTGTCAATGGCGATAATGATAGAATGGTGCCAAGTAGCAACACTTATGATTTGGCAAAACGAATTTCGAATGCTGAATTAATTGTTTATAAAGATGCCGGACACGGTGGGATATTTCAAAATCACGAAGAATTCGTAAGAAGTGCGTTGGCATTTCTGGCTAAATAAATACTGAACAAAATAAAAAAAGCACTGATATGAAAGCATTCATCGTAAAAAGCTACGGCAAAAAAGAAAAACTGCATTTAACTGAAATGCCAGAACCTGTTATAACAGAAAATGATGTATTGGTACAAGTACATTCAGCAGGTTTGAATCTTTTAGATTCGAAAATTAGATCTGGCGAATTCAAACTCATTTTGCCCTATAAACCTCCGTTTACCTTGGGGCATGATGTGGCAGGTATTATAACAAAAGTAGGTTCAAAAGTCAGTAAGTTCAAAGTCGGCGATGAGGTTTATGCACGACCAGCTGATCATCGAATTGGAACTTTTGCCGAATATATTTCTATTAATGAAAGTGATGTAGCCTTAAAACCAAAGAACCTGACAATGGAAGAAGCCGCCTCTATTCCACTGGTAGGCCTAACTGCCTGGCAAGCATTAATCGAAAAAGCAAACCTCCAAAAAGGTCAGAAAGTTTTCATTCAGGCAGGTTCGGGTGGTGTTGGCACGTTTGCGATTCAACTGGCAAAATATTTAGGCGCTACGGTGGCCACCACAACCAGTGCTGCAAATTTTGATTTAGTCAAAGGTCTCGGTGCTGATATTGTAATTGATTACAGGAAGGAGGATTTTGAAACCAGACTTAAAGATTACGATGTTGTTTTAAATAGTCAGGACACAAAGACCTTAGAAAAATCGCTAAAGATATTAAAACCTGGCGGAAAAATAATTTCTATTTCTGGTCCTCCTGATCCAAACTTTGCTAAGGAAGTCGGATTGAATTCGATGCTGAAAGTAGTTTTATCTCTTTTGAGTTATAAAGTTAGGAAGGCGGCAAAGCAACATCGCGTGAGCTATTCTTTTCTTTTCATGAAAGCAAATGGAAATCAATTAAGTCGGATTGCTTCACTTATCGATGTCGGTATTATACGTCCGGTTATGGACAAGGTCTTTTCTTTCGAAGCTACCAATGAGGCTTTGACTTATCTGGAAACTGGTCGGGCCAAGGGAAAAGTAGTCATAAAACTTAGTGCTGATTGATTAGACAATCTGGCTCAAAATAGAATGAGAACTCATTTTGACTAGTATACTGAATCTTCTTATCCACTATTTCCGTGTTTCCGACAGAATTTTTTTTAACAGCTTCCGCTACATAATTTTTACTCTTGCGGAATAATAAGCTATTAGCGTTTTTTTGATTTGTTGTTTTATATTCAGTTGTTTTTGCATTTACAATAATTGTTATTTATAGATGCAAAAGTATATACAAAAGCCGCAGAGAAGGTTTTCTCTGCGGCTCAAACAATTTTGCTGAAAAGCTCAATTACATTGATTTGGTTTTATTATGCCAATGCATCGGCCAATACTTTCTCCAGCGATGTTGTAGGACGACCAATCAGTTTTGAAAGCACATGTGAATCATCAAACAATCCACCTTTCGAAGCACCTGTATCCGAGTCGGCAAGCATTTCGGCCAAGCCTGCAGGCAACCCAAAACTTTTCAGAATATCGGCATATTGCGTTTCGGTCAGGTTGTTGTAAGGAATGATTTTCCCTGTCTGATGCGAAATTTCGGCAGCCAGTTCAGTCAGTGTGTATGCTTCGTCGCCTGCCAGTTCGTAGGTTTTGTTTTCGTGACCTTCACCAGCCAACACTATGGCAGCTGCTTCGGCATAATCAACCCGGGCCGCTGAGGCTATTTTGCCATCTCCGGCATTGCCAATAAATGCTCCTGCACCCACAGCCCCTTTCGCTGAACCGGTATAATTTTCGGTATACCAGCCATTGCGAAGAATGGTGTAGGTTAGTCCCGATTCTTTTATGGCTACTTCGGTGCCTAAATGTTCCTGGGCTAATCCAAGTGGTGAACTATCGGCATGCAAAATGCTGGTATACACAATTTGTTTTATGCCGGCTTGTTTAGCGGCTTCAATGACAGCTTTATGTTGCGGTAGGCGCTGGCCAAGTTCGTTACCCGAAATCAGCAACAACTTATCAATTCCCTTTAGTGAGGCTGTCAGACTTTCCGGTTTGGTATAATCAAATGCGCGGGCTTCCACACCCAGGTCTGCTGCTTTTTCAGGAGTTCGCACCAAAGCTACAATATTTCCTGCAGTTACTTTTTGTTTCAATTTTTCTACTACTAAGCGGCCCAATTGGCCTGTTGCTCCTGTTACTCCGATTTTCATTTTTTTGTTTCCTTTCTTTTAAATTAGTATGAATGTATATTCTTTGTTTTGTCAAATGCCAGGAATAAAACAATTTGTATTCTGTTTTGATTGAGTGAAATGGTTAAATAAAACCATTTGTCTGTCTTGACTGAAACAACCGATTGATATTATTTCTACTTTTGTTACGCAAAGTAACTAATAATAGTTTATATCCGAAACAGGTTACTTTTTAGTAACCGTGAAAATAGTAGTAACCTAGAAGTAACCATTATGGCTAAAGTAAAAGAAAAAACGCAGTGCCCCGTAACGGCAACGCTGCAACTGATAGGTGGGAGATGGAAAACCATTATATTGTATACCCTCACAGCTGGAACAAAACGTTTTGGCGAGATAGCTGTTCGTATTCCCGATATTTCCCGCAAAGTACTTACTGAACAGCTGAAAGAACTGGAAAGCGATGGGCTGATTCTACGCGAACAATTCAAAGAAATTCCTCCACGGGTGGAGTACTCCCTTACAGATTTGGGTAAAAGCCTCTCGTCCGTATTCCGCGAACTGGAAATATGGGGAACCGAAAATGTGTTGGCAAACTGACAGCAAGTTGGATCCCAAAATATTTCGTCCTGAAAGGACAATATAAAAATCAATCTAACCACCCTCAGTAACTAGCTTTAAATCTCAGTCAACCACCGAACAAAAACAAGATTCCAATGTTTATCGAAGTAGAATCTCCCTGATTAAAATACAGCATTCAACCCTTTTTTATCTACCGTTATGAAAAGGTTTGTATTAATCGTTATCCTGACTTTATCAGTCTCGATGGGTTACTCCCAAACTGCTGATTTGTCCAACTGGTCGTTTACTGCTGAACTTGGATTGAAAAATTCAGATAAATATGGCGACGCAACAATTCAACCTACTTTTGGTGCTTCTGCAGAATATGCTTTGTCACCTGTTGTCGGGTTGTCGGTCGATTATTATCATTTTACACTAAGTGGCGGCACTTTTAAAACTCAATTACATGCTTCGGACGTAAACCTGACAGTCAATTTCAATCGGTTATTGCTTCCGCAGAATGAAAACAAAATCATTTTTAATGGGTCGTTAGGATATGGATTAGCCCGTTATACTACAAAATATCCGGTTATTTCAGACTCGTATTCAGCTTATCATTTAGCCTCTTCTTTTCCAGTAGTGGCGCTATCTGTGGAATATTATTTTGTTGAAAATATTGCTGCCGGAGCAAAAGTGCAATACCGCCCCTTTAATAAAAATGATTTGGAAGGCGATCCTAAAATTAATTTTACCGGATACAAAAACGATAATCTGGTTGCAGTAACACTTTACCTTAGGTTGCGCTTGCGTGCTGCCGACTAAAATCGCCCAAACTTAGTTGGGCTAAATTCTTTCAAATAAGTGCTCATTTCCGTCAAATGTCCATTTTGTAAAATCCTCGTGTCAATTGTTTAAAATGATGTTTGTATCTTTGCAACTGTTCTCCAATTTTACAGTTCAACGACTCAACCATATATCATGCACCAATTAGAAACTCTTTTCGAACAATACACCCACGAAAAACCTCTTACGATCACTGAGCTTTCCGCTTCCGGTTCCAACCGCCGTTATTTCCGGTTGACGAATGAAAACATCTCGCTTATTGGTGTGGAGGGAACTTCTGTGGATGAAAATGTCGCTTTTATCGAAATAGCCAACCACTTCCTCTCACAGGGACTTCCTGTGCCGCGTGTGTTGGGCCAAACACCCGACAGACTGTTTTATATCCAGGACGATTTAGGCAATACATTGCTTTTCGACGCTATTGCCGAAGGCCGTAAAACGGGTGTTTTCTGTGAACCGGAAAAAGAATTGCTTCGCAAAACCATGCGCAAGCTTCCCGCCGTTCAGGTGCTTGGGGCGCAAGGTCTCAACTTTTCGGTTTGCTACCCGCAGCCCGAATTCAACGAGCGGTCCATTTTGTGGGATTTGAATTATTTCAAATACTGTTTTCTGAAACCTACCGGATTAGAATTCCAGGAAAATCTGCTGGAAGATGATTTTGACAAACTGTCCAATATATTGATGCGCTCGCGTACCAATACCTTTATGTATCGCGACTTCCAAAGCCGTAACGTGATGATAAAAGATGGTGAACCTTATTTTATCGACTTCCAGGGCGGACGAAAAGGTCCGATTTATTACGATGTGGCTTCGTTTCTGTGGCAAGCCAAAGCGCAATATAACTCCGAGCTTCGCGAAGAACTGCTGCAAACTTACCTGGATGCGTTGAAAGACTTGATGCCGGTCGACGAAACCGACTTCCGCGAACAACTGAACCACTTTGTGTTGTTCCGCACTTTGCAAGTGCTCGGGGCTTATGGTTTCCGGGGCTATTTTGAAAAGAAACCGCATTTCCTGCAAAGCATTCCGTTTGCCATCGAGAACCTACGGGTGTTCCTGCGTAATGAAAATTCGCAATATCCCTATTTGCTGCAAGTGTTGAAAGAAATGACCGCACTGGAGCAATTCCGCGAAGTGGAGGTTCGCAAACCACTGGTAGTAAAAGTCTATAGCTTCTCATACAAAAAAGGTATTCCGCAAGATAATTCCGGTAATGGCGGCGGCTTCGTGTTCGATTGCCGTGCGGTGAATAATCCGGGAAAATACGAACGCTATCAAAATGTAACCGGTCTTGACGATTCTGTCAAACTGTTTTTGGAAGAAGATGGAGAGATACTCACTTTCCTGGATCACGCCTTCGAACTGGTAGATGCTTCGGTGAAACGCTACATGGACCGTGGATTTACTAACCTGATGATTAGTTTCGGTTGCACCGGCGGACAACACCGTTCGGTTTATTCAGCACAAAAAGTAGCAGAGCATATCAATGAGAAATTTGGTGTGGAAGTACAGCTTATTCACCGGGAACAAAATATTGAACAGGCATTTATTGCTCGTTATTAAGCTGCGCTGTTATTAACCTTTCAGGCGTTATTTATAGTTATTTGGCTTCGCCGTTTTTTCTTAGTTATTTGTTGTCGAATTTTAATTTGTTGACAGTGTGAAATTTGAAGATTTGGAGGTTTATAAATTATCGATGGATATATCCGATCGAATATGGAATGTGGTAATCAAATGGGACTATTTTCAAAAAGATACAGTTGGTAAACAATGGGTTCGGGCAATTGATTCGGTCAGCGCAAATATAAGTGAAGGTTTTGGGCGAAACACATTTAAAGATCAACGTAGTTTTTATTACTTTTCAAGAGGTTCGCTTTGCGAAAGTAAAACATGGTTGGAAAAAGCAAGGGGCAGAGACTTGATTGATGAAGATAGTTATAAAGCACTATTAGAAGACTTCACTGTTTTAGGGATTAAGCTCAAGGACTTCATTAATTCTGTAACTAAATTGATGAATACTCCAGCCAAATAACAATTGATAACGCCTGAAAGGCAAATAACAACTAATAACGCGAACGTAGTGAGCAAATAACACGAAGTAAATATAATGAAAGCAATGATATTCGCCGCAGGGCTCGGTACCAGATTGAAACCAATAACAGATAATTTACCCAAAGCTTTAGTTCCAATTGCCGGAAAACCGCTGTTGGAGCATGTGATCCTGAAACTGAAAGCTGCCGGTTTCAATGAAATTATTGTCAATATCCATCATTTCCCCGATCAGATAGTCGATTTTTTGAAACAGAATAATAATTTCGGAATCCGGATTGAAGTTTCAGACGAGCGTAACCAGTTGCTCGATACAGGTGGCGGAATTCGGAATGCAAAGTGGTTTTTCGATGATGGAAAACCATTTCTGGTGCATAACGTGGACATTCTTTCAGATGTCGATTTGAATGAGTTATACCAACAACATCTGGTTTCCGACTCGTTAGCAACTTTGGTTGTCAGCAAGCGGGATACTTTCCGGTACCTATTGTTCAACAATGATAAACGCTTGTGTGGGTGGATAAACAAAAAAACCGGAGAAACAAAGCCTGTAAGGTTCGACGATATTTCCGGTTTCAATAAGTTGGCTTTTGCAGGAATTCAGGTGCTTTCGCCTCGCGTGTTCGACTTGATGGAGACCCTAAAACCCAAATTCCCGATTATGGATTTCTATTTATCCAATGCGCAAACTGAGATAATCAGTGGTTTTATTCCGAATGACTTTCATATGTTGGATGTCGGGAAACTCAATGTGCTGGATGAAGCGGAGCGATTTGTAAGTAATACGACCCCTAACCCCTAGAACCCCTAACCCCTAAAGGGGAACTGGATTACTATCATCATCGGCCCCTTGATAATATAGGTAAGTTATGAGAGACGAAACTATTTTAGTTCCCCTTTAGGGGTTAGGGGTTTTAGCTCTTTGTCAGATACAAATCAATAAGCGTCAAAGCTGCCATAGCTTCCACGATAGGCACTGCACGAGGTAAAACGCAAGGATCATGTCGGCCACGGGCTTCCAGTTCCACTTCATTGCTATGGATGTCAAGCGTATCTTGTTTTTTAGAAATGGTAGCTACCGGTTTGAACAATACCCGGAAATAAATGTCTTGTCCGTTGCTGATACCACCTTGCACACCACCCGAATTATTCGTTCTAGTACTGATCTTATCACCATCTTTTACAAACGAGTCATTCATTTCCGAACCTTTCAGGCTGACTCCTTCGAATCCGCGTCCGTAATCAAAACCGTGTGTGGCGTTGATGCTCAGCATAGCCTGACCCAGCCGGGCCTGAAGCTTATCAAAAATAGGTTCGCCCACTCCAACCGGAACGCCTTTAATTACACACGAAATAATACCTCCGATTGAATCACCTTCTTTTTTCAGTTCTTTGATATATTCAATCATTTGTTCTGCTACTTCGGCTTGAGGGCAACGAACTACATTGCTTTCAATAAGCGACAAATCGGCTGTTTCGAAAGTCTGGGTCATAGCAATATGGCCAACCTGCGATGTGAACGCTGTTATTTCGATTCCATGATTTTTTAATGCCAGCTTGGCAATGGCACCGGCAACTACACGCGATGCTGTTTCGCGGGCTGAGCTGCGGCCTCCACCACGATGATCGCGAATTCCGTATTTCTGTTGGTAAGTAAAGTCAGCGTGCGATGGCCGGTATACTTCTTTCAAGTGGTCGTAATCCGAACTGTGTTGGTTTTCGTTCCAAATCACAAAAGCTATGGGTGTTCCGGTAGTTTTTCCTTCGAAAATGCCCGAGAGGAATTCAACCTTATCGCCTTCTTTACGCGGTGTGGAAATATCTGATTGACCCGGACGGCGGCGATTTAATTCGGCTTGAATATATTCTTCATCAATTTCAATTCCTGATGGACAACCATCAACAATTCCACCGATACCTTTACCGTGCGATTCGCCAAATGAAGTGAAAGTAAACAATTTACCAATAGTGTTCGACATAAGTCTTTAATTATGGATTATAATGTGTGAATTATGAATATTTATGTCATAACCCGTTATTCTCAGTACAAAGTTATTCAAAAGTTTGAAATAATTATAAACCGAAATAACGAACGTATACAACAATGGATATTAAATGGCTTAAAACCATGTAATATCCATTGTATAAGTTATGCTATATCTGTGTTAGATTAATTGCAACCGCAACCGCAGCTACTACCTTTATCTTCTTTGTCGTCGCAACCACAACCACCATCGTCGCAGCCACCATCGCCACAACCACCACAACCACCGCTGCAGCCTCCGCCCATTAGCGATGCAAGCTCTTTTTCAGTAGCTTCGCGTACCTCAAGCACAGAGCCTTTAAAGTGAAGATTTTCGCCAGCCAATGGGTGGTTTAAATCTACAGTTACATGTGTGTCGTTAACCGTAACAACTTGTGCGTTTACACGGTTACCTTCGCTGTCCATTAATGGTACCACATTGCCTTCGAAAATCATTTCTTCGTCAAGTTTACCATCTATTTCAAAAATTGCACGGTCTAAATCCAAAACGCTATCGTCATCATATTCGCCATAAGCGTCTTCGGTGTTGATAACAAAATCGAATTTGTCGCCAACCTGCATTCCAAATAAGTTTTCTTCAAATTTTGGGAGCATCATGCCCACGCCGTAGATGAAACTTAATGGTTGTTGCTCGGTGGCTTTTTCCATCAATTCTAATTCTCCTTCTGCTTCGCCATCAACGTATAATTCGTATTCTGCCGATACTGCTTTGTTTGC
>DATFAW010000221.1:0-3464 GCA_035254165.1 Paludibacter sp. | reverse complement strand
ACAATTTTTCTTCCGATAGAGTTTTTTATATCTTCAATTGACTTAAGTGCTGCTCCTTCGAGATAAAGTTCTTTATTATCTATCCAATGCCTACTCGTAATATAGTTTGGACTAATTGATGACAGTTGATTGTTATTTGATAAAACAACAACCTCCCAGTCTCCAATTTGCAAACTAAAATTTGTTTCAACTCTTTGAATAATATATTCAACGTTAAGTTCAGGCCTCCAACCACTATTTCTGTGTCCCCACTTTGGATTAGATTTTAGAACCTCTTGTGGATCTGTTTCAATTTCAATACCGTTAATGATTTTTTTCATTGATTGGATTCTAATTAAAATGACCTACTTCAGCTTTTCGGAAAGTTTCCGGATTTCCATAGTTGGTGAGCAGCGATTGTAAAGAATTTCATAAACGGAATCTACAATCGGCATACTAATTTGGTATTTCTCGTTGATTTCGTGAATACATTTGGTGGCATAATAACCTTCGGCTATCATTTCCATTTCTATTTGAGCTGTTTTGACCGAATAGCCTTTGCCAATCATGCTTCCAAAAAGCCGGTTGCGGCTAAACTTAGAATATGCTGTTACCAACAAGTCACCCAGATAGGCTGATTCGTTTATGTCGCGATGCATAGGATTAGTGGCATTGCAAAAACGGTTCATTTCCTGGATGGCATTCGATACCAGTACGGCCTGAAAGTTATCGCCGTATTTCAATCCGTGGCAAATACCCGCTGCAATGGAATAGATATTCTTCATAACGGAAGAGTATTCAATTCCCATAATATCGTCGCTGATGGATGTGCGGATAAAACTGGTGTTGAATCGTTGGGACAACATGCGCGCTTTTTCACGGGAAGTACATCCTATAGTCAGATATGAAAGACGTTCGAGTGCTACTTCTTCGGCGTGGCAAGGCCCGGCCAGAACTGCAATATTGTCTTTTTGAACATTATAAAGTTGTTCGAAGTAGTCGGTTACAACCAAATTTTCATCAGGGACGATCCCTTTTATAGCTGTAACAATAAATTTATTGTGCAACGGCCGTTTTAGTTTTTTGAGATGTTGCTTCAAGAATGGTGATGGCGTAGCAAAAATCAAAATATCCGACGTGCGCACCAGTTTGTTGATGTCGCTTGTAAAATGAATTCTATCGGTGTCGAACTTGACTCCTGTAAGATAGGATGGATTTTTACTTAGCCGAATAAATTCATCTATCTGCTCCTGCCGGCGCATATACCAATTGATGCTATCGGCATTGGCAAGTACAATTTTAGCAATTGCAGTGGCCCAGCTCCCGCCGCCTATTACCGCAATTTTACTTTTTTCGTTCATATATACTTTTCTATAACTACCCCTAATCCGTCAGTTGACGGAGGACTAAGTTACTATTGTTTATTAAAACTAATCGTTAGAATCGTTCTTTAAACCGAACTAACTTATCTTTCTCCCCTTTAGGGGCTGGGGGTTTTTGTCTTATTTCCCTTTAGGGGTTAAGGGGTTATTTTTTTATGCTTTCGCTATCCACTCAGCCACTTCTTCTTTCGAAGGATTGGTTAGTTCAAGTTTGTTCTTTTTATTGATGCCGCAAATATCCTGATGGAATTTGTTTGGATTTAGTCCTTTCAGATCTTCGACCAACACAATTCCGGCTTTCTGAACTACTGCAACCCAAGCTTCGGGGATTCCCAGTGCCAGGAATTTTTCAGGTCCTTCTTTTTTAGCTGCTTTTTCAGGCTTCATTTGAGGGAAGAAAAGTACTTCCTGAATGGCTTGTTGGCCGGTCATGAGCATTACCAATCTATCCATTCCGATTCCCATGCCTGAGGTAGGAGGCATGCCGTATTCCAACGAGCGTACAAAATCCATGTCGATGAACATGGCTTCGTCGTCGCCTTTTTCGCTGAGTTTCAATTGTTCCTGGAAGCGGCCGAGTTGGTCGATCGGGTCGTTCAATTCAGAATAAGCATTGGCCAGCTCTTTTCCGTTTACCATCAGCTCGAAGCGTTCGGTTAGTTCGGGATTGTCGCGGTGGCGTTTGCAAAGTGGCGACATTTCGCGGGGATAATCGGTGATAAATGTAGGTTGGATGTAGTTTCCTTCGCATTTTTCGCCGAATATTTCGTCAATCATTTTGCCTTTTCCCATGGTTTCGTCGGCTTCGATGTGCAATGTTTTGCACACTTCGCGCAGTTGCACTTCGTCCATGCCGTTGATGTCGATGCCGGTGTATTCTTTGATGGCATCAATCATGGTGATACGTTTGAAAGGCGTTTTAAAGCTGATGGTTTTATCGCCAACAGTGATTTCGTTGGTTCCATTCACGTCCATACAGATTTTTTCAATCATGTTTTCGGTGAAAGTCATCATCCAGTTGTAGTCTTTGTAGGCTACATATATTTCCATGGCAGTAAATTCGGGATTGTGTGTACGGTCCATTCCTTCATTGCGGAAGTTTTTGGAGAATTCGTACACGCCTTCAAAACCGCCCACGATTAAGCGTTTCAAATATAATTCGTCGGCCACGCGGAGGTAAAGCGGCATGTCCAACGCGTTGTGGTGCGTGACAAACGGACGGGCCGATGCGCCACCGGGAATGGATTGCAGAATAGGAGTTTCCACCTCGATATATCCTTCGGCGTTGAAAAAATCGCGCATCGATTGGTATACCTTGGTGCGTTTCAGGAAAATATCTTTGATGCCTTCGTTTACCACAAGGTCCACGTAGCGTTGACGGTAGCGTTGTTCGGGGTCTTCGAAAGCATCGAATGCCACGCCGTCTTTGTATTTTACGATAGGGAGCGGACGGAGCGACTTGCTAAGCACGGTCAGTTCTTGTGTGTGAATGCTGATTTCGCCTGTTTGCGTACGGAAAGTAAAGCCTTTGATGCCTACGAAATCGCCAATATCCAATAGTTTTTTGAATACGGTATTGTACATTTCGGGTTGCGCTTCGGTGTTGATATCGTCGCGGCTAACGTATACCTGGATACGTCCTTTAGAGTCTTGAAGTTCAATGAAAGAAGCTTTTCCCATAATGCGGCGGCTCATAATACGGCCGGCTACGCAAACGGTTTTTCCGCTTTCTTCGTCTTTAAATTCAGCTTTTATATTGGTGGAAAATGTGTCAGTTGGATACAGTGCGGCAGGATAAGGATCGATGCCTAAATTTCGTAATTCGTCCAGACTTTGACGTCTAAACTGTTCTTGTTCGCTAAGTTCTGTGCTCATAATCTTTTTTATATACAAATTGCTGCAAAAGTACAAAAAAAGGATGGAAATGCGATGTATAATTCATAATGTATAGTTCATAATTCATAATAACCTGAGTTCGGGATAAGAAAGAGGTTTGAAAAGTTGTATCATAGAGGCTTATTTTGTATGTTTGTGACTGACAATCAAACAAATAACAAACATCAACCCCGCAGACGACTTTTACAAAGAATATGAGTCCGAAAT
>DATFAW010000220.1:0-6456 GCA_035254165.1 Paludibacter sp. | reverse complement strand
ACTTTGCCTGTTTCATAAAATGGAAGGTCCAAAAAGTGAACTTTTTCGGGTTTTATTCCCATGAATCGACAAGCTGAACGGGCTTCTTCCCGTCGGATTTGGGCTTTGACATAAAGGACATCTGAGGTATCGGAATCGCCTATTTGCTTTTTCTCTTTCAGAAAATGTAGAATCTCAGTATACTTTTCTTTTATTCCTGCATTTTTTGCATCAAATTTGTCTACTATATTTTGCAGCAATGATACGTATCGTATTACTTCTTCATCTCCAACTGCAATATTCCCTGAGGTTTGATAAGCCACGTGGACATCGTGATTTTGATCTACTAGTCGCTGCAGGGTTCCGCCCATAGAGATTACGTCATCATCGGGATGCGGACTAAACACCAGCACTCGTTTCGGATAGGGTTTTGCCCGTTCCGGACGATTGCTATCGTCGGCATTGGGTTTGCCTCCCGGCCAACCGGTAATAGTGTGTTGCAAATCATTAAATATTTCAATATTTACATTGTAAGCGGAACCATACTGAGCCAGAAGTTCATCCAAACCGTGTTGGTTATAATCTTTATTTGTCAATTTCAGGATTGGTTTATTGGTTTGGGCACAAAGCCAAACGATAGCTCTGCGGATCAGTTTATCTGTCCATTCACAGGGGCCAACTAACCATGGGTGACTTATACGGGTGAGCTGTTGTGCTGCATTTAGATCAACTGCTACCATAGCATTTTTATGTAGTTGAAGGAATGAGGCGGGCACATTATCATCTACTTTTCCTTCTACAATTTCTTTCAGAATGCTTGATTTGCGTTCACCCCAGGCTAATAGCACAACTTCTTTTGCATTAAGCAGAGTGGCTAGTCCCATGGTTATGGCACTGTCTGGGATTTCTGAAATGGAGCTATAGTAGTGTTTCAGGTCTCGTTGCGACTCGTTATCGAGTAGCATCAGCCTTGTTAGTGTGCTGATTTGGGATCCGGGCTCGTTGTAGGCGATATTTCCTACCAATCCAACGCTCACCAACACTAAATCCAAACCATCGTTTTGTTCTATTAACTCTTCATAATGGCGACAAAAATCATATACATTTGTGCGGTTGACTGTTGAATCGGGAGTATAAAAGTTTTCTGGAGTAAAGTCTACTTTGTCCAGCAAATGTTTTTTTAGCAGTTGTGCATTCGAATACATTTCACGATCGGAGACTGGGAAAAACTCTGATACATTGAACACGACAACGTCGGCAAAGCTCAAACCTTCTTCTTGATGTAACCTCACTAATTCTTCGTAAACGCCCAGGGGCGAGAGTCCTCCGGATAAGCCTAACACGCAGCGTTCTCCTCGATTTTCTTTTTCCCGGATAAGTGTCGCTATATTTTGTGCTATTAAACTGGCTCCTTCGTCTGATTCTGAGAAGATTTTTGTGCGCAATTTTTCATATCGGGTTTGCCGAAGGCTTTCTATCATGTCATTCGACTTGTAGTAACGCTCGGGGGTGCGTTCTAATGTTATTTTTGAACTTAAATCGTATTTCATATTTTTTTTAGATTTTAGAACCAAGAGCCAGGAGCCAGGATCTTGCTATTCAACATCTTTTGCCTTTTGTCTTGATTCTTGGCTCTTGATTCTTGATTCTTGGTTCTTTTGTCTTGATTCTTTTTTTATTATCGTAAAGTATTTCTGCATCGTTTTATAAGCTTTCTATTTCCTTGAAATAACGATAGGTACCGACTTTCAGTTCAACGGTGGCTGATTCATCGCAAACAATGATTCCCCGTTGGTGTAATTGTAGGGCGGTGATGGTCCACATGTGGTTGACTGAGCCTTCAACGGCTTGTTGAACGGCTTGTGCTTTGTTATGTCCATTGACTACAATCAATACTTCATGTGCATCCATTACTGTTCCGACACCAACGGTCAGGGCTAATTTGGGAACCTGGCTGACATCGTTATTGAAAAACCGGGAATTGGCAATGATGGTATCTTGCGTGAGGGTTTTTATGCGGGTACGCGAATGCAGGGATGAACCGGGTTCATTAAAAGCTATGTGCCCATCGGCGCCGATGCCACCCAAAAACAGGTGGATACCGCCTAAGGATTTTATTTTTTCTTCGTATGCCTGGCATTCGGCCTCTAAATCGGGGGCATTGCCGTTCAGGATATTTACATTTTCGGGTAGAACGTCAACATGAGAGAAGAAATTGTCCCACATGAAACTGTGGTAACTTTGAGGATGATTTTTGGGAATGCCTACGTATTCATCCATGTTAAAGGTAACTACGTGTTTGAACGAAACCTCCCCTTTTTTATAAAGCTCAATAAGCTTTGTATATGTGCCTAGTGGTGTTGATCCGGTTGGTAATCCTAACACGAAAGGGCGTTCGGCACTTGGGGAAAATGTCTGTATTCGAGTGGCAATGTAATTTGCCGTCCAGTTCGAAATTCCTGATATATCAGGTTGTATTATTAATCGCATTTTGTTTGTTTTTGATAAATTGTGTTTAATGTGAAATCTAAAAAATGGTTACATTCAAATTACACAAGATCTTCACCTGGAATGCATGTATACAGTTGAACCGTGTATTTGATAACTGGTGTTCTTGGCTAGTTGACACAATACAGATAAAACCTGCTCAACAGATTCATCAGGATTGAATTTTCCATAATAAGATCCACCACTGTATTTTTCTGCATCATAATTAATGTGCACGTTGTATTTTCTTTCCAAAGTTGAAACAATCTCGTCAAAGGAAGCACCCTGGAAGATCAAATACCCCTTATTCCAGGATGTAAGCTTTACTGCATCGACGTGAGCAATGGAAACATTATGTTTTCTATTCGAATATGTCAATTGTTCATCTGGCTTTAAAATGTAACTCTTAGTTGTATTTGAAGTCATATTGACCTTAACACTACCTTCCACAAGAGTTGCTGTAGTATATGACATGTTCGGATATGCCTGGACATTAAATTTAGTCCCCAACACTTGTACATCGATATGTTTAGTCCGCACAATAAATGGATTCTTAGGATTCTTTGTTACACTAAAGTTTGCTTCGCCACTTAAATAAACTGTACGATTGTCAGCGGAAAATTTAATGGGGTATATCAGGGTGGAGCCGGCATTCACCCATACGGTAGATCCATCAGAGAGTTGCATCTTTTTACACTCTCCATAAGGAACCGAAAACTCGGCAAATTGCAATGAAGAGGGTCTGGTTACATAATATGTAATCACAGAAGACATTGCCACAAGCACCAACACTGCTGCATACTTCACAATTTGCCGAAACAACGAACGATGGGCTCGTCCAAACGAAGGTTGATCGTCAGACATGCGTTCTTGTAATCGCGCTAAATCTTCCAAGGTAGAACTGGTCACTGCAGAAGAACTTTTTTCCCATAACTCTTGCATAGCTTCCTCCTTCTCAGTTTGGTTGTTTTCTAATCGAAACCAATGCCGAAACAAGAGTTGTGTATTCTTTGAATGGTCTTTCTCAAAAAAAATGCGTATGAGATTTGTTATAAATCCTTCGTTCATAAAATAGTATCCTTTTATACCTAAGTAAGCAAAGCTATGCACAACACACAGATGGGCATTAGCAGTTCATAAAAATAATGTAGACCATAGCTTAACCTTCTTACGGACATCAGCCAGGGCAGCTGTGAGATGATTTTCCACTGTTCGCTTGTTTAGATGAAGCCGTTCGGCTATCTCGCTATTATTCACGCCCTCAATTCTACTCATAGTATATATTAACCTCCGTTGAGCTGGCATTTGGCACACAGCTATCTCTATCAAGCCTTCTAACTCCCTGGCAAAAAGAGTCTCTTCAATACTATCTGTATCTGCCGGACGCGAAAGCTGCTCTGCCTCAAATTTATCATTCACCAAAGAATGGTCGTAAAAATTGCATACTGCATTTTTACCCATTTTGAAAAGATAAGCTTTAAACGACTTAATTTCACTCAACTTTTCCCGATTGTTCCATATACTAAGAAAAACATCTTGCGCCATATCGCGGGCTAGCTCAGAGTCTTTTACAAAACCACTAATAAAATGGACTAATTTGGGTTGATAATGTAGAAAAAGAAGCTCAAAAGATTTCTTATCTCCTTTGATTAACCCTTTCATACTATTTTCTTCCAATGTATTAATCATCACTACTATGATTTTTATTTTTTCATACTAATTTTACTTTGCCGCAATAAAATATAGATTATATAAGTTTGATTCTTTGAACTTCTAATGCCTTTGATTTATGACTAATGAGACATGATATCTAATTTTTAGATTCCTGAAGGCTTCGGCGTGAGCTCAGTTGAACGGGAATCAATGTGAATAACCATCCCGATGCATCGGGGCGGATGAGAATCACATAAACTGCTGGAACCCGTCAGCTTACGGATTCAATAACAACATATTGTCTTAATGTTCAACCCACTTCGGGGTTGTGGATTTAGGGCCATTTCTATCCCCCAGTTCCGCAAGCTTCACTGGGGGTTATTCACATTTAGCCACTCCGTGGCAATAAATAGTTTTTCAGCAGACCCTACTTAATAACTGCAAAGTCCGCTAAACTTTTCGGAAATGATCTGCAAATTTCGGAACTCGTCTTCAAAAGTGCGAAGCCATCTTCAAAAGTGCGCAGCCGTCTACAACTTTCGGAAGCCGCCTCAACAAATTGCGAAGCGATCTCTACGACTAGCGAAGCGATCTACAACTTTCGGAAACCGTCTGTAATTTTCGGGAGCCGTCTATAAAACTTGCGCAGCCATCTTTACAAACCGCGGAGGCATCTTTACAAATCGCGGAGGTGTCTGCAATTTTCGGAAGCAATTTATTTTTACTTCTATGTTGTAAAAATAACCCCAACACATCTTGCACAAAAGTGATTACTTTCGCAGAAAATACAACCGCCCCACTAATTAATAACTTTCAAAGCATTCAATAAAGGAGCTTTTACAGTCTTCACCTCCGTTTGAAAAGTATCGTTTATTTGCTCAAAAATAGAAATTTTATTCTCTCCCTTCTTTAGCCATACTCCGGGAATAAAAAGAGTTTGTTGAGGGCCAACTTTCCAGTAACGTCCGATATTGTTTCCATTTACAAAGACAATACCTTTTCCCCACTTACTCATATCGATAAAGGTATCACCTACTTCATTGAGAATAAAAGACCCTTCGTATGCAATTGGCTTTCCTTTTAAGGATTGAATTTTAGCAGTCCCATTTTCGTACACATCAGTCTTCTCGTATTGATTAAGTTCCGGACACTTATCCATAGGCAATTTATACATTGCCCAATCTCCAACAATCTCCACATCATTAATATTAACAGGGCTGATTATACCTTTGGTGTTATGCACAATCTCAGCACCATAGTTGATACGTCCCATATTTTCCACCAGAATTTCTAATGTAGCATTAAAAGGGATATCTATATCAAGGGTATAATGTTTGGTATTTCGGTTTAGTTCACCTACTTTCTCGCCATTGACATACACTATTGCATAATCACGCAATCCTGAAACGTCAAGCGTTCCGCTGATGGGTTGATTAAAATGTCTTGTATAGAGCACATAGCCATATCCCTGATTCAATTGCTCAAAGGTCAAAGGGGTATCACTGTTTACAGGTGCCATTTTTTCGGCATAACTTAACACATCTCCCACACGGGTTAACTTCACCGATGGAATTTCAATAACCGGAATTGGAGCCGGAACCGGAGGCAGTTTAGCGTGTAGATATTTACTAATGACGTTGCGTATAGAGTCATATTTGGGAGTAACCCATCCAGCCTCACTTATAGGCGCATCATAGTCATAACTGGTTAGATCCGGCTGGATATCATGAGTTTTATCGTAGTTAGCACCGCTTGTGAAGCCAAAATTAGTTCCCCCATGCACCATGTATAAATTAAACGAAATACCGTTTTGAAGATACTCTTCTGTCTTGCGGGCAATACTCGTTGCACTGGTATTAGGAAAAGGTTCTGCCCAATGCGACAACCAGCCAGGATAAAATTCGGCAACCATATAAGGTCCTTTTCCTCCATGATATTTGTCTACTGCTTTCTTCAGATTAGCTACATTACCTTCTCCATTGGCTGTTGGCAGGATTCCGTCGATAGTTCCTCCTTCAAATAACCACGAACCATCAGAACTAAACAGCGGCACATCAAATCCTGCCGACAAAAGCTGATCCTTGATTTTTGCATTATAAACCCGGTGCTCTTCAATTGGAATATCTTTTCGTTGAGATACATATGACCCAAACTCATTCTCTACCTGAACCATAATAATAGGTCCTCCTTTTGTTATTAGTTGCTTGCCAATCTCCTGATAAAGGCGATTGATGTATATTTGGGTATATTTTAAGAATACAGGATTATCACGCCTCAACTCAATTCCTTTACAGTTTTGCAACCACCAGGGATATCCACCAAACTCCCATTCGGCAC
>DATFAW010000219.1:0-3791 GCA_035254165.1 Paludibacter sp. | reverse complement strand
ATAAGTCTGATCCGTTCTTTGCCAATCAATCCCAAAAGAAAGATTATTACTTTTAGACATCTGCGAAACCCAGTTATTTAACTGAGCGCTTAAAGTCGAAGTTGCAAAAGAAATTGCCTCACTTGGTCCAACTGTAGAAGCTGTGGTAGCACGCATATAATCAGTCGTATAGAACTTATTAAACAACAACAAATATATAATTTGCCGGTTCATCATTTCATCCGTATTTATTATATTCCGAACCCGCTGTTTCACTCCTTCATCACTTTGAGGTAAATCAATATCGAAATTAACCGTCGGCTTCATAATATTATCTGTCAATTTCAACACACAATTCACAGGCACACTAGTACGGGTAGTGCTACTTGACAATGTTTCATCTAAGTCTTTTAGCGATGCGTTTAACGAATGTATGGCTCGTATCTCTCCTTTAGTGTTATATGGGCTACCTGACCAGGCGAGCGTACTACCTTTATCAATTTCAAATTCTTTTCGAATCAGATTTTGAAATGTAAACAAGTATTTACCGCTACTAATAGTATAAGTTCCATATAATTTCATATCGGAAAATGTATCAAATTTAATTTGCAAATTACCATTCCCCCTCCCGGTTATCATATCTCCGGCTTTAGGA
Source organism: Paludibacter sp. (assembly GCA_035254165.1). GTDB lineage: Bacteria > Bacteroidota > Bacteroidia > Bacteroidales > Paludibacteraceae > Paludibacter. The sequence goes on along the minus strand of DATFAW010000219.1, from coordinate 3,157 downwards.
TCAACAATCAGCTCCATCTCTGCATCGTCGGTAACTCCAATTTGCAAATTCACTTTTACATTCATATCAGTGCTCGCTGGTTTACGCACAGCAACATTTTCCTTTCTGAGATTATTATTGTTATTCCTTTTGTTTACAAAACGAATAAAACCATTATCTAATACTTTGGACGCACCTCCCATTTGTATAAAACACTTAGTCTGAGGTTGCGAGACTGCATCAACATCTATATTCGCGACTTTATCATCGCCATAAATATGAACTTTCCCATTCGCATAAACTTTACCAAAGAAATAATCATTATCTTCTGCCTGAGTATTAAGAGCCAAAATATTTTTTCCTGCAATATTTACATCGTATTTCATGTGCTGAAAAAAACCATCGTGTGTCAACATTGCAGTTAAACTTGCCGGATTTTGTTCCTGATCATACACTTTTATATTCCTCAATTCAATTGAATTTCGCCTCATATGAACAGAGTCATTCAAGAAATAGGTTGTTTTAAACATCTTCATAGAAGCTTGCCCTTTACTTACGAAAGCGTCTCCTTCAAAGCGTAAACCATGCTTTAATGGTCCAAACATCCGAATTTTACCCGTTGCTAACCCTTTCACATTCTGCACAACACTCTCGAAGTACGGGGACAAGAACTCAATACTAAAATTACGCGCATCGTACATGACGCTTATCGTATCAGCTTTGGGATTAAACAAGCAATTCGCAACAACTAAGGTATCCTTTTTATCATTAAAAAAAGCACCATGCGCCAAAAGCTGACCATTTACCTTATCCCAGTTTGAAGACACATTGCCATTCCCAACCAGCCTTTGATTTAGTTTAAGATTTCGCACACCAATATTAGCTTCAAAAATTGGCTGCCGAAGCACACTGAGCAGAGTTGCGCGCCCGGTAACTATTCCGCCAATACTAAATCCTCTTAATTTCAGAAGATTCATAATGAAATCCAAATCTAACTTATTCATCACCAAATTCAAACTGTCATTTTGGTTCTTCGAAGCAATTCCATCAATATGAATAAATTGTTTGTTATTATCAAAAACAAAATTATGAATATGAACAGTGCTATCCGATTTAAATTCAATTTTGCATGGATGAATATTCCAAACCGAATCTGATATAATTACTTGTGTTGGCAAAACAGACAACTCAGCCGATGTTTTACTATGATCTTTCTTAAACTTAGTAATAGCTTGTATTTCACCTGCATTTGTAATTTGTTGTGCATTTTGCCAGCCCAATTGCGTATTCAAAGAATCTCTTATTGCAGATGCTTTCATGAAAATATTCATCATGCCATCTTTTTCAGGCAACTGAGCCCTTGACGTAAATTGCAATTCTTTACCCGGATTTTCGACATGCAAAGAGATATTTTCAATTTGCCGCTTACTCGATTTTAGTAAAGGGAAATTAGCCGATATATCTATCTTGTTAGATTTCTCATCGACAAGGCCTTTGATTGTGGAAATGCCATCAAGCGTATACGAAAATTCCAAAACATCCGAGATTTCGCTTGTATTAGCAATTTGAAGATCAATGTCAATATGATTTTGCGATTTTTGGACTGAGTTTTTAGCAAGTGTTGCAAATGACGGCAGGTACTTCTGCACGATTTTATTAATTGTCAATCCAATCGTACTATACTTAAAATCACCACTAAAAGTTCCATTTACATAATCTGAACTAATACTAAATTGGGTTGATTTTTTTTCTATGCGCGATACAAATTGTATTTTGTCTACGTTCAGCGTTTTATTCTGATTTTTAAACTCAATGCTATCAAAGCGAATATATCCATTAATGTTGTCCAATGAATTTCCCACCATATTGGTCTTTCCATTAAAAGAAAGGGTCGCACCGGGATATTTATCAGTCAGCTTTAAAGCATTGAGATTTATATTATTTACCTTTAAACCGAAATCATAGGTTGGAAGCTTTTGAGTCATATCAATTACACCAACAAACCGGGCATCTACATTTTGATCATGTAACTCAAGCGTACCATCATATCCTTTTCCGTCATACGTTCCATTAAGCTGCACATCACGATAGGTATAATCATTAAAATGAAACTCTGAAACTTTGGCCTGAATTGTACCTTGAAATTTCGTATTCTCACTTTTGGTTCCCTTGGTATTCAGATTAAACGAAACCTGTCCAAATTGCTTATTACCAAGCAACTTTCCTAGCTGAAGACCATCTGATTTAATCGTTCCATTGTATTCGTAATTCTTCAAATTATTGCTTATCTTCAACAACACATCAGATGAAACACTACCAATGTCAGTATTCAAATTACCATAAACAACCAGATTATTTAAGAAGCCTGTAATATTTCCCGTGTACCGAATTCGTCCTAGTTGAGAAAACTCCTTAGGCAACAAAAATGGTCTTCTAGTCAATTCAGAGATAAAATCCTGAAGTTCACCTTTTTCACAATGCAATTCATTAATCTTGCCATACACAAACATTTCTGGCAAATTCGGGAGTCCATTAACATCCAAATCAGCATTGAGCAAAAATGAATTTCCATACTTAATCTCCATTTTTTGAAAGCGAAGACTGGACACACGACCGGTAATCAAACCTTTAAGCGTAGCCACACCTTTCACGCCCCTGAAATCAGGCACAAACGCCTTTAAATCAGCCAAAGCAATGGTCGACAAAGCGATAGGAGCATTCCATCTTACTTTCTGATTAAAATGCTTCAAATCAGCTATGCTATCATACTTCAACCGGACGTTTTCCAAATGCACTTTAGAGTTCGGCAATTTCAAATCAACAAAAGGTATTTTAAGCACTTTAGCCGATGCAAATATCTGAGTTTTAAATTCTTTCAATATCAATCCCGATTGTTCTTCGGCGCTTAAATCCGAAACACGCGCCACAATCGAATCTTTCTTAATAATATCGAGTGATATATCAGTATTTATATCTTTTACTTTCAACATATTGACATTAAAAACGCCAACAGGAAGTTTTCGAAACTCCTTATAATTCGAATAATTAAATCGGCAATTTTTAAGCTTGAAATGACTGATACGGTATTCTATTTGAGTAGTATCTTTTGATGGGGCTGTTTGAAAAGCTTTTATCACAAAGTCAAGATTAGAATGTCCGGCTTTATCAATCACCAGAT
>DATFAW010000218.1:0-5798 GCA_035254165.1 Paludibacter sp. | reverse complement strand
ATTTAGCTTCATAAATCGTTCAAATAGTTTGGCATAAAATTTATATTTCCCTGAAATCATATTGGTTTGAATATTTTTTTAATCCATGCCGGTGCCAATTGTAAATCAGCTTTAATTTCTTCTTGCTTCTCTTTTGAGATTAGCTCCTTTATTTTTGTAAGTTGTTCGAATGTAACTTTGCCTTCGCCAATTTCTTTGAGGGCAGCCACAACAAGTATTAATACATCGTTTTTGTATGATAAGTTTTTAGCTACCGTGCGTTTAAATACAATACCCTGACCATTGCCAATTTTAATTTTCCGTGCGGCGCCATCGGTCAAGAAAACCACATTCAAAGGAATTTGTGTAGAAAAACCAAGTGCGTTGAGCGCATAAACGCCTGTTGGCACTATCCTGGCTTTATCTCTTTTTGCAATTTCGCGCGCAATGGTTTCAACGGTTGGGTATAATACACCGAGCCCTAAGCGGGTATCTATTTGAGGATACAAATAAATGCCCTGAGCCAACCGGATCAACATGCCTGATTGGGTAAGTCGCTCCATGGCTTTATTCACGGCTTTAGGTAGTCCGAATGAACTGAAATCGGAAGCAAATAATATCTTGCCTCTTCGTCCAGATTTAAGCTTGTTTTCTATCTCCTTTACTATGCTTTTCACGACATTGTTTGTTTTATTGTGTCGCAAATATAGTAAATGTTTGCGACATTATTATTTTGAATGATATTTATTTTTAAGAAATTTGATTCATCAGAATCTACTGCATTCTTAGTTGCTGATTGTTAGGATTTTTGCATGATATGTTAGATTGGTTTTCTTTACTGTTTCGGCAAGGAATTGAATTAATAAAAATCAATAGTGGTGAAGTGATTTCTAATTAGCATTAAGCGGCTTGTTCAATAAAATAAAGTGTTCATTGACAATGAATATGTCTGAATATTGAACATGCACAGTTGGTATTATATGTCAAGTAAACGGCGCAAAATACTTGACAAATAAATAAAATGGCTGCAATAATAACCGATTATCGGATATTATCGCAGCCAAAATATATGAAAAGATTGTTTTGAGGTTGACAATGGGGACATGGGAGACAAAGTGAGGAGGCAGTTTACATTTGCAAACCTTGACAAAATTCGTGAAGGTTTGCAAATGAATTTTAGTTGTGCCCAATCACAAAATAACTTGTTTTTGAAGGGTCTTTGAGGATAATGTCTTTTTCGCGCATGAATTTGATATAGCCTTTGGCTGTGCGTTCTTTTACGTCCAAGTATTCTTGTAGCTTATCGGTGAGTTCCTGGTAAGTGTAGTAGCGTTTCTGTGCGAAGATTGTTTTGGCGGTGGTGGTAAGTTCATTTTCCTTACGTTTTTCTTTTTCTTCTTTGGTTTTCTCGCCCAAATAAACATGCATTTCTTCTTTCTTGTCCCATGCAAATTGAATAAGTGGAACATCCAACGGACTACCATCTCGCACCTTCAATACTTTTACGACAGAGACTCCGGGTTGATCATCTTTTTCAATGGAGAGAATACCAGCGGATTTTCGCTGGAGCTCTGAGCCTAGGTGTCCGCGAAGCTTTAACCCGTTCGGGATAAAGTGCAGCACACAGACAATACAAGTTTGATATATTCCGGCTAACCGGTAGAGTTCGTCCACAATCCGGATGCTTTCGGCTTCATCGTTGGCCGAATGGATTAGGTCAGCAATACCGTCAATAATTACTAAATGGATTCCACCAAACTCATAATAGAATTTATCCATGCTTTGGATAATTGCTTGAAGTCGTTCTTTTCGGGACATTCCCGTTAGGCAATATGCCCTGAAGCTCTCGGGGAAATGTTTCTGCTTTGCCCGTCTGAGACTATTCATGGTGTTTTTGTAAAGCTGTAGTTCCGACTGTTCGGTATCGTAAAGTAGAACGGCTTTATTCTGCCGATTGGCTTTGATATGAGTTCCCAAAGTGTCAATATCATCGTCTTCCGTATTCAATGTTCCTGCAACCAGTGCACAGATATAGTTACTTTTTCCTGTCCCTTCTCCTCCTGTAATACAGCATAAGTTGCCTTGTGTCCCGAGCGGGACGTTATTGATTGAAATTATCATTTCTGCTGATATTGGTGGTTTGGTGAAATCTATTTCGCATGATTTTAAAACTGCCATTGTTTCGGCATAGATAGTGTCTAGAAATTGTATGAATAGCTTTTGAAAGCTTTCCCGGGAATTCCCGAGTTTGAAAAAATCGGAGATGTCTTTTTCTTCTTTCGTTCCCTTCAGGGGGAGAATCATTCGTTTCACTCCAAGGGATGTAAGCTGCTGCTCGTGTTTGGCGGATGCCTCCATGCCCGTTTTGTCACAGTCGTATAAGATAACGACGTGCTTAAAGCGGTAAGTCAGTTTCCGGATTGTACTTTGGGGAATGTTGGTTGTTTCGCTATTGAAACAAATTGCAGTAAAACCTTTAGCGATCAAACTTAGTACATCCTTTTCGCCACCAGTAATAAAAAGGATATTGCCTTTAGGTGGTAGCTGCTCTAGTCCGAAACAATATTTGTCGCTAAGATCACCCGCATACTGAAAACGAACAGCCGAAGAAGGTCTGTAAAGTTTAAGGTATCTTTTCCCCTGATATGCGAAGATTGGCTCCTTATCAGAGGGTGTAAGCTTGTATGGTTTGCCTTCGTTGTTTTCGGAAGCGAATTCTTTAAGCGAAACAACCTGGTATCTTTTCAAGACATCTTGTGTTATTCCATATTGTTGCCAATAAGTCAATTCGAGTTCAGAAAATTGTTTGACTTTAATGGAAAACGGTTTGATTGGTTTGGGTTGTACTTCTTTAGATTCCAAGATTGAGGACTTAGGGGACGATTGGGACAATGACCTCTCCCGGCCTTCGACCACCCTCTCCCAAGGAGAGGGAAAAGAGTTGGAGGAAGGGTTTTCCATACCGAGAGTTAGATCCTGATTGATTTTTTGGAGGATTTCCATGAAACTGTCTGCATGACGGCAATCAGTTCCCAGTATTTTTCCAACAAAGTGGAAGCAATCCCCGCTGTAGTTGTCGTTCCCGTAGTCTTTTAGCTTGTACTGATCGTTTGTCCTATCGAAATAGACATTGCAAGAAGCTTTTTTATCTTCGTACAATGGATTGAGGAAATTTCGCCCGACACGAAACGGAAACGGCAGATAATGTTTGAAGACATTCAAGCCTTTATCTGTTCGTGCGAGTACTTCTTCTTTGGTCAACATAGGTTTTGTGGCTTTCGATTAAATTATCAAGTGCTTCCTGATTGCTTTTTACCAACCGTTCTTTCAACATGCGTTTTACCTCCGCAATGGTGTAATAGGTTTTGCCTGAAATGATAGAATATGAAATAAGCCCTTTGGTGCGAAGACGCTGAAGGGTACGTTCGCTTATTTTCAAAAATGTACAAACTTCGTAGCCGTCCACCCAAGCTTCTTCTTCGTTGATTTCTTCGGGTTGATAGTTGACTACAAATTTGGCAATGGTATTGACCTTTTCCATTAGGTCTTTGAATGCTTTGGATTCAATTGTAATTACTTCCATGATATTAATGTGATAATGTGGTGATTTGATAATGTGGTGATACCCCCAACCTCCGCCAGTAGTCGGACAAGCTATAAAGGGGAGTATGAAGAAGTGAGTAGATGTGATGATTATTAGGCATGATATTCTAATGAGCGGATTATCCAGCCATATAGGTATTTTTTATTGGCGGGACGTTTTTTGATAATGGAAATGTAGTGGGAGATTTTGGCAACGGTGAAGGCCGGCTGAAAGTAACCGAAGTCCAATGAATTGAGTTTTTTAAGTGTTAGTTCTCCAATTATTCCATCAGCTTTGGTGCCAACAATGGACTGAGCCAGTAGAACGCTTGTATTGATTCCGGCATTGACGGTAAAATCAAAAATGGAATCGGCTGTAGTTTGATTTTGAATTTGGTCTGCTTTTAAGGGCAACCAGAATTCATACAGATAAAAGAGTTCGACTTGCTTTTCCAAATCGACATTGTTTGCCAGACTGAAAGGGAAATTGGGTTTGATTTTATACTGGTCGATAATGGACCAACCTTTCCAATCACCGTGATTTGCGCGTGAGATACCTCTATAGGTTTCCTTGCCCGAATCAATAGGGTCGTTGACATATTCGCCTTCATGAGCGAGTGTCTTTTGAAGTGAGATTTTGAATTCTGCCATACTTTTAGATTTTAGAACCAAGAGCCAGACCTCACCATAACCCTCTCCTTGAGGAGAGGGAGTAAAGAGACTCAATGGTTATGATTAATAATTGGCAAAGTTCGAGTGTTTAAAAAGAATTTTTTGCCAAGGTGTTACCAACTTGGTATAAAATTCTTTTGGAGGCGTTTTTAGTGGATCTGGTAAAAACAGCCTGTCTGGATGGCGTTTTTAATAAAAAAAATAGTGGATTTTAGGTCAAAAAAAGGGTAAAACAAAAACTACCAAGTTGGTATCAACATGGTAGTTTTATTCGATAAAATGATTATGAACCCTATGCTTCAAATTCCTCATCCATACGTCTTTCAAGACAATCAGCCAAATGTCTTAAGAAAGCTGTTCGGTCTTTCTTTCTGCTTTTAATGGCAATGTATGTCCGGTAATAATCGCCTAGGTCTATCCCGAATAAATTTTGTAGTCCGGTCATTATATCCCTAATATCAGCATTTCCATTGTCCAGCACTTTTGCAGCGTATATACTATACCCTAGTTCAATGGCAGCAGCTTTTGTGCCTGTCCATTTGTTTTTATAACTCAGTTGCTTATTGCTGTGAGAAGAAAATGAAAGTTTATCAATGTGTTGCAATTTCTTATTCAAGTAAATTCTCAACATTTCATTTGAAAGTATCTTGGCAACCTTGTAATCGTACCCTGTCGAAAAAGAAGAATCATTTATAAACTGAGAACTATCAACCCCAAGCCGTATATTGGGTTTTCCTCGACGAAAATAGTACTCGTCCAAATGCATTGCGTTTGAACGATAGTATTGATAAAAATCTATGTTTCTGTGGAAAAAGAAAGTCAAACTATCCAGCTCATGCTCATAGTAGTTTTTCTGAATTTGATTACTTCCATTGGGGCGTTTAAGCTCAATCGTATATATTTTGTTGAAATACAAGAGATGACTTAAAATCTGAGGTTTAATCTCTTTGAAAAAACAAATTTCCTCCTCTTCATTTTCGAATCCACACTCAAGTAATTTGTCTCTCAATATATGTAGCCGATTTTGAAGAAATTCAATCATGCGAAATGCTTCTTCCATAGAAATATCACATCCCTCAATATCAATAGAAGATATTTCATGGGAAATTTCCTCCATTATTTGGTCAAAGGTTGTTTTCAAAATTATGACGGATTTACTATAGAATTGTCATTCTATATGTTTTGTAATTGTTCAGTCTCTCTGTTTGCACTAAATCCATCGTCGTGTTTTTCAGTATACGATATATCCTTTACCATGAATTTTGTATAGATATTCACCTTCGAGTTACCTGTACTTGAAAAAGAAAATTAGGAAATACGTAAACTATGACTGACAGGGCATTATAGAAATATACCTAATAGGGTTAAGAGCATACCCGCAAACGGCGGAGAATTCACCCTAAGAGAATTAAATATCTGGGAAACAATCTAGAAATGAGCGAAACTCTTTGGTCTTCTTTAATATTCATTGTCTCAAATAGCTCTCTGCAACAAAGGTAAAAGTGTTCTGAATACCTGATAGATGATTTGTGTATATGATTAATTAATAGAATAATAATCCGCAT
>DATFAW010000217.1:0-6060 GCA_035254165.1 Paludibacter sp. | reverse complement strand
GTCCGAAGTCATATTATTAGCTTCTGCTTCGTAGCTCAAGCCAATACGGTGACGAAGTACATCGTAACAAACGGCACGAATATCTTCGGGAATCACATAACCTCTGCGTTTGATAAAGGCATAAGCACGAGCTGCCAAGGCTAAATTGATAGAGGCACGAGGAGAAGCTCCAAATGAAATCATTTCTTTCAATGAATCCAGCCCATAATCTTGTGGAAAGCGAGTAGCAAAAACGATATCCACAATATAGCGTTCAATTTTTTCATCGATATACACCTGACGAACTATATCGCGGGCTTCAATAATATCTTGTGGAGTCAATATTGGAAGTACTGTTGGTTTGTGTTTCAACAGATTTTGACGAATAATCAATTTTTCTTCCTCTTTTTTCGGATAATTGATTATCACTTTCAGCATAAAACGGTCAACCTGAGCTTCGGGAAGCGGATATGTTCCTTCTTGTTCAATTGGATTTTGCGTTGCCATAACTAAAAATGGCTCATCCAATTTGTAAGTATGCTCGCCGATTGTTACCTGACGTTCCTGCATTGCTTCGAGTAAAGCACTCTGAACTTTTGCCGGAGCACGGTTTATTTCATCAGCCAAAACTAAATTTGCAAAAATCGGACCTTTACGAATGCTGAATTCTTCCTTTTTTTGACTATAAATCATAGTTCCAACCACATCGGCCGGCAATAAATCGGGTGTAAACTGAATTCTACTGTAATCACCTTTAATCAAATCAGATAAAGTTTTAATGGCTAAAGTTTTTGCCAAACCAGGTACACCTTCAAGTAAGATGTGACCATCAGAAAGTAAACCGATCAACAACGACTCTACCAAGTGTTTTTGACCGACAATTACTTTATCCATCCCCATGGTTAATGCATCAACAAAAGAGCTTTGTTTTTCTATGCGCTCATTAAGTTCCCTAATATCAACAGATTGAATCATATTATTTTATGTTTGTATTGTTGTTGTTTTGTTGAGCAAATATAGTGTAAATTGAAGCGTTAAAGCATTGATTTAATATCTATTAACCACAATTTAGATTAATAAGTACAGAAGCTTTTCAATGATTAAATTCGATCTTTTTTTTCACCTTTGTGAATTAAAAAAGCCCTGCAAAATGCAAACAAATGCAGAACTTCCTAATTAAAAAGCCATTAAGAATACAATCAAAGCATCTTCAAATCTTAATTATTTTACTTTCCGGACATAGACATCATGCAATTCTTTCGCTTTTTCAATGCAGCGAGGATTTTTAATATCAATTAATCTTGGGTCTAATTTTGGAATGCGAATTAACGTACCTTCTGAAATGATATCCGGGTTTGGTATTTTTTCTTTGTTAGCTTCATAAATATAAACCCAAAAATCCTTACTACCATAATATTTTTTTGACATGATGGTTAATCGGTTGCCTTGTTCAACAGTTTCCGTTGCAATAAATTTGGTATAAACCCGTGGATTATCAAACATTAATTGCAAACTATCAACCGGTTCTTGTACTGCAACAGTATCGTTGTCAATAGTATCTTTTGGTATAATAATGGTTTGCTTTACAGGAGCCGGCTTTGATTTTGGCTTCGATTGAAACCAGCCGGAAATAACGCCCGAGACTTTTATTACACTCTCGACACAGCTATTTACTGCCGTAACAGTAAATTCAGTTACCGGCGGACAGAAGAAATAAAGTCCCGAACCTGTACCTAAAAACAGCACGCTAATTACAAGAACCAGCAACCATACCTTTCGTTTTTTTCCAGGGTTGATATCTTTGAGAAATTCGGATGAATCAAATTGAGGAATGGGTTCAACAACCTGCTTCGGCTCTTCCTGTCCGGGAGTTATTTTTTCTTCATGTTGATAAATTACGGATTCAACCGATGATTTTACAACATTCTCTTCCTGAATTGCTTCCTGTCCTTTTTCTTCCTGAACGCGTCCAATTAGCTCCGACAGCGCAGTTTTAGCAACTTTCAGTTCTTGAACAGGCTCTACTGCTTTTTCCTGAGCGGGTTCATATCCCTCCTCCATTTGTTCAACAACCTCTTCCGGCAATTCTTCTTCAACTTCCTCTTCCGGGAAATCCTCATCATTATCCTCGCCTTCTGCCAATGGCTCTACTTCTAAAACCGCTTCAGGTTTTTCTTCTACAACTTTAGATTTAAAGGACGGAGACAAAGCTTGAATTTCCGACAGCAGATCTTTTATTTCAGAAGCCTGATCGCTAAAAATACGTAACGGGTCTAGCGCCACATCTGTTTTTTCTTGTATCGGTTCCGGATTTTCAGAGTCCAGTTCAACCGGTGTCAAATGGGCAAATGGCTCGTTGACGAGATCTTTCAGAATTACATCAGGCGTAAAAGTTACTTTGTGATAACCAGCCAACAGAATGTCCTCGCCCGAATGCACGTTCACACTTTTGCGGGGCTCGTTCCATTGAAGCTTAAATGTACCGAAGTTTTTAATCTTCACCACTTCACCCGCCAGCAATGCTTCTTCAATAGAAGAAATCATCACTTTCAGGAAATCTTCGGCAACACGCTTACTAACCTTCGATTTTGACGAAACGAGGTCTATAATCTCTTGAGATGATATTTTTTCCTTAATCATGACGTGGCAGATCTTTAAGTTTGTCTTTCAATATATTGCTCTGCTTAAAATTCACGACCAATTTGGGTGGAATCAGTGTACGAATTTGTGTAGAAGGATGAACTGACAGACGTTCTTCTTTTTTACGCACTTCAAAATTACCAAAACTCTGAAAACCAATTGTCTTTTCTTCAACCAATAACTCAGTGCAAGTTGCAACCGTTGTTTCCAACAAATCAGCAACTACCGATTTTGGTGCGTTTAATTTGGCAGCCATACTGGCGATCAACTCTTTGTGATTCATAATAATTGAAGCCCCCTAAATCCCCCATAGGGAACTTTTAAGACTTATTTAATAGATTATTACTGTTATAAAGAAAAATTACAATCAATGTTTCAAGTCCCCCTTGGGGGATTTAGGGGGCTACCCCGTATAAATCAAAATCAGTTGCATCCACAATTTTTGCGCTGTAGAATTCACCTTGTTTTACGCCTTCTGTCGAAACAGGAATCAACACCTCAGGATCTACTTCCGGCGAATCATATTCGGTTCGCCCTACAAAATACTCATCCTCCACCCTATCAATCATCACTTTCAGCGTTTTGCCTATTTTGGCATGGTTCATTTCTGCCGAAATGCCTTGTTGAATAGACATTATTTCGTCAACCCGCCTTTGCTTTACTTCATCCTCAATATCATCGGCATAGGTTTTGTAAGCAAACGTTCCTTCTTCGTTGGAAAATGCAAACGCACCTAAACGTTCGAACCGGGCTTTACGGACAAATTCTTTCAATTCTTCCACGTCAGCTTCCGTTTCGCCGGGATGACCAAGCAATAAAGTAGTACGTAAATGAATATCGGGCACCTCTGTGCGAATCCGGTCAATCAATTCGTAAGTTTGGGTCGAGGTAATGTTGCGTCGCATTTTGGTCAGCATATTATCACTCACATGCTGCAAAGCAATGTCCAGGTAATTACAAACATTGTCGCGCTCGCGCATCACTTTCAGAATATCATAGGGAAATTGAGTTGGATAAGCATAATGCAATCGCAACCATTCAACACCCTGAATATCCGAAAGGCGCTCGGTCAATTCGGCCAACTTCAATGTTTTATAGCGGTCCTGTCCGTAATACGACAAATCCTGCGCTATCAACTGAAATTCTTTTACACCATTCGCCACCAGTCCTTTTACCTCATTTTCAATATCGTCCATCGAACGTGAACGATGACGACCGGTAATAATCGGAATAGCGCAATACGAGCAAGTACGGTTACACCCTTCCGAAATTTTGATATAAGCGTAATGGTTTGGCGTTGTGAGTGTACGTTCCAATCGCAAATCGGCCCGGTAGTCCTGCCCTATTTCTTTCAGAATATCCGTATAGTTGAATTTCCCGTAAAACTTATCCACTTCGGGAATTTCCAGTCTCAACTCTTGCAAATAGCGTTCGGACAAGCAACCCATTACGAAAAGCTTTCCTATTTTATTCTGTTTGCGCAAGTCTGCAAATTGCAGAATGGTATTAATACTTTCTTCTTTGGCATCGCCAATAAATCCGCAGGTATTGATAATCACTATTTCACCATCCGGATTTTGGGCATCGTGCCTCACCCGATAACCAAGCGCGTCAAACTGACGCATCAACTGCTCCGAATCAACCAGATTTTTCGAACAGCCAAGTGTCACAACATCAACTATCCCTTTTATATTTGAATCTTTCAATTTATTTTCCAATTTTCTTTATAAACAATTTTTTAAGCCACTTCAGGTTCAGGGGTTTGGGGTTATTCGAAAAGCGTTTCCACAAACTTTTCTTTGTCAAACACCTGTAAATGCTCCATACCTTCGCCCAACCCGATATATTTCACCGGAATTTTGAACTGATCGGAAATACCGATTACCACACCACCTTTAGCCGTTCCATCCAGTTTGGTGATGGCCAATGCAGTCACATCGGTTGCTTTAGTAAATTGTTTGGCTTGTTCAAAAGCGTTTTGTCCTGTAGAGCCGTCCAACACCAGCAACACTTCGTGCGGAGCATTAGGCACAATTTTCTGCATTACGTTTTTAATTTTGGTCAACTCATTCATCAAGTTGACTTTATTGTGCAAGCGACCCGCCGTATCAATGATCACTACATCAGCATTATTGGCCTTGGCAGAAGCAATGGTATCGTAAGCCACCGAAGCGGGATCAGCTCCCATTTTTTGTTTAATCACAGGCACCCCGGCACGTTCACCCCAAATAACCAATTGGTCGACAGCAGCTGCACGAAAAGTATCGGCAGCACCAAGATATACTTTTCTACCAGCTTTGGTGAATTGATACGCCAACTTACCGATTGTGGTGGTTTTACCCACGCCATTTACACCCACCACCATAATCACATAGGGCGAATGAGGCAATACAGCATCAAAATCGATTGGATTATCGAAATTATTTTCGCCCAACAAGGCTGCGATTTCATTTTTCAGAATCCCATTCAGCTCCGTGGTATTTACATATTTATCCTGCGCCACCCGTTTTTCAATCCGTTCGATAATGCGCAAGGTGGTTTCAACACCCACATCCGAAGTAATCAGTACCTCTTCCAGGTTATCGAGTACCTCCTCATCTACTTTCGACTTGCCGGCAACAGCCCGTGTCAGTTTCGAGAATACACTTTCTTTAGTCTTTGACAAGCCCTGATCAAGTGTTTCTTTCTTTTCTTTGCTAAAAATATTAAATAAACCCATTTTTCTTGTTTTTCGATTTAAAATCCCCAAATACCTGTTTGCACCTTGCGAAATTGCACATTATCATTAGTTCATTGAGAATTAGCTTACAAAATTAAACCTTTTTTTTGAGCTTCCGGCAAAAAAAAGCCCCTCATTTTTATAAATGAAAGGATTGTTGTTGTAAATTTTGGATTGTTTGGTTGATTTTCAGAATACACAGAGTTATTTTCCGCCTTAAGTTCGTATCCTGATTTTCGGATAACGAACTCAAATCTGGACAAGCCAAAACCAAAAAGAAAGCACGCAGATAAAATACCGTAAATTTTCGCAAACCACATAAACGCCCCTAATGCCATTTAAAACAAACAGTCCAACAAACTTACCACACAAAAAAGCGTCTATTAGTACGAAGCGATGAAACAAAACTGCAGCAGTCGTTCGTATCAATGCAGCAGCTTCGGAACAAAAAAAAGTTCCTTCATTAATTAAAATGAAGGAACTTTCCAATTCTTTAGGAAACGATATATCTTATTTTGTGAAATATTCTTTCACTTTATCGTTGTGCACAATTTCTTCCTGGAACATATAAGCGCCGGTCTTAGGTGACTTCACCATTTTGATAACCTTTGCGAATGAACGTCCTTCTCCTTTTTGGAGAGATGCAACCGCTTTTTTAGCCATGATTCAGATATTATTTAATTTCTTTGTGTAAAGTTACTTTTTTCATAATGGGGTTGTAT
>DATFAW010000216.1:0-2819 GCA_035254165.1 Paludibacter sp. | reverse complement strand
CATAAACATGGATTTTTATAATTTATTCAAAAGAATAGCTATCTTTTTCCAACTATACACTTTAATACCAGTTTAGTTCTAAACTTAATGGGTAATTTAAAAAAAGTACCTGTTGAAAACAAGCGAATTAATTTAGGTAATGAATATTGAGTCGCAAACCAATATTCATTTACGTAATTGGAAAGCTTAATACTAAGATGTTTCTTTAAATGTGCCTTCAGAATTAACGGCTGTATGAACAATTGCTTTTGATTAATTATATCCAGCAGATCAATGACTTTATGCTGGTCATCAAAGTCAGACAACTTTTCAATAGGACTTGCAACAAAATCACTGATAAATTGATTAGTCAATGATTCATCTGCAATTGGAAAAAGGGTTTTGAAATAATGCGTTCTCACTTTCACAGTCATCTGTGCCTGATTGGTCATTACTTCCGAAACCTGAGTGGAATGCATTCTATATCTAAAAAGAATTTCCTGAATATTATACATCTTCAAGCCCTTCAACATACATTCAGTCCAGAACCGGTAATCCTCAGCAGGGAAATACTTCTGGTCATAGCGTAATCCGGCTTTTTGTATAACTGCCAGGCGATATAATGGAATAATCATGCAGCAACCAAACAACAGACCAACTTTAATATCTTCATTCGTTTCCGGATACATCACTTTATAATTTCTGGATCCAAAAAATTCATATCCGGCTCCACAAATATCAATATCCGGATTATTCTCTAAAAATTGAAATTGTTTTTCAAGTCTGTACAACACGCTTATGTCATCTCCATCCATGCGCGCAATGTACTTGCCTCTTGCCAGTTCAATACCTTTGTTTAAGGTATTGGCTAATCCCAGATTCTTTTCATTTTCAACAAAACGGATACGTTCATCAGCAATTCTCAAGACCTCATCCCTTGTACTGTCTTTGGACCCATCGTTGATGATCAAAAGTTCAAAATCGGTATACGTTTGATTTAATATGCTTTCTATGGCTTCCTTTACATACGAAGAAACATTATAAACAGGCATTAGCACTGTTATTTGGGGATTTTTGCTCATTTTTCTATATTTAGGACTCGAACAACCACGAACGTTTTAAGAAATAGGGCTGTTGAAATTTGCGTTGCATCCCTCCATCTATCCTGACAGCAGAAAGGTATCCGGCATTTTTTACGGCTTCAGCCACTTTCTTATTCATATCCCCGTAAGGATAAGCAAAATGGTTTACCACAACTCCTGTTCTTTCTTCAATTATTTTTTTCGACTCACTCAGCTCATAGATTAATGCATCATCAGTTAATAAGGTCAATGAAGAATGTGTGACACCATGAGATGCAATCGTGCAAAGTGGATTATTTTGCAATAGCCAGACTTCCTTCCAGTTCAACATCTCCGGTTGCTCATACGTTCCGGCTTGATAACTCTCATCGAGGTATTGATAAAACAATTGTTCCGATACCATTGAATGTTTTTGTAATTCCCTTTTTATAAGGTGAAAGACTTCATTTTTCTCGTCAGAAGTTCTGCAAAGATAAGTCATACCATTACTCAAACTTACCTTCGTATTTTGTTTAACAATAGCTTCTAATACATACCACCATAGAAATGACTTCTGATCAATAAAGTCGGTCGTAATATAAATAGCAAAAGGGATTTGATATTTCTCAAAAAGAGGCAAAGCGACACCTAGATTATCACGATAACCATCGTCAAAAGTAAAACAAACATAAGGTTTATCAGAATAAGTCTTTTGTTTTTCAAGCATGCTGTCTAAACTTACAAACTCATACCCCTCATTTTTATACTTTAAAATGGTGGCCTCTAAAAATCCGGGAGTAATTTCGAGTAAGCGGTTATCGTTGATTACACTCCGTTCAGCCACTACACGATGAAGCATAAAAACAGTACCTGTAAAAGGATTTATCCAATTATAGAATTGACCGAAGGCTTTCAACCTTTTTATAAATTTTAAATGCTTCATTTATAAATTTTGTGCTTCATCAATTGTATAATAGAATCGGTCCTTTCCTCTACTCCCTGTCTGTTTAAATGATAGACAGTATTAAAGAACAAGGAATCTGGAAATGCAAAACTTGCAGGTTTAATCGCAAACGGCGTATGTTGTTCTTTCAACCCTGTTTCTATCTTATCTATTACATTTGCATAACCAATAAAAGATGAGTGCATAAAAGCAGGCGGGATAACAATAAGCCTTGCCCCTCTTGAGCTAAGTGAATGATCAAAATTGCGAATTAAATCCAATGTAGATAATGAAATACTTTCACTTGCAGTTGTTCCTGCCATTTGATGGATGGATTGATTGGGATAGTTCCAGTGCATCACTTCATCTCCATATTTATTAAATGAATTTCGTTTGTAATTTTTCTCAAATTCATTATTTACATTCTCGTCCATTACATCCATCTCTTTACGCATAAGTTTTGATACAGAATATCCTACGGTAAAAGGAATTAAATGGATGGCCTGCGAAAAAGTAATGTATTTCAAATCTTTTCGGTTCACGTCAAAAAGCAAAGCTACCAGCACCTTCTCTCCATCAAGCAAATTATTTCCAAAGAAATGGTGGTATTCAGGAGAGAGTACAACAACATCTCCCTTTTTGACAGAAGACTTCACTTCGTCAATCATAAATTTCAAACCCAAACCTGCATGAAGTCCCATGTTTACAACTGGCATGTGCAATGAATCCTCAATTCGTTTACTATCTAAACCAAAGCCTAAGTTGGAACCACCTATAAACACAATTTTAGGAGATGGCAACGAATCCAATCGATGATGTTTATCGATATTGGCGTA
>DATFAW010000215.1:0-5761 GCA_035254165.1 Paludibacter sp. | reverse complement strand
CGCAACTACAGACAACAAAATCAAAATGGCTAAAACAAAAAAACCGCATCCAATTCTTCCTGAAGTAACCATTACCGACATTGCCGCCGAAGGTAAAGCCATAGCCAAAGTAAATGATATCGTAGTCTTTGTTCCGTTTGTTGTTCCGGGCGATATAGTTGACTTGCAGGTGACCCGCAAGAAAAGCCATTTCATGGAAGCACGTCCCATCCATTTTCATGCTTATTCTGAAAACCGGACGGAAGCAGTCTGCGAGCACTACGGTATTTGCGGTGGTTGTAAATGGCAAATTCTCCCCTATTCAGAGCAAATCCGCTATAAACAGAAACAAGTTATTGATAACCTGACTCGTATCGGTAAAATTGAATTACCCGAAATATCACCAATTTTAGGCTCTGCTCATACGGAATTCTACCGCAACAAGTTGGAATTCACATTCTCCAACAAACGCTGGAGAACAAACGAAGAAATTGCTGAAGGTAAAGTATTCGAAACCATGAATGCTGTTGGGTTTCACATTCCCGGCCAGTTCGACAAAGTACTCGACATCAATAAATGCTGGTTGCAAACCGAAGATTCAAACGAAATCAGAAATGAAGTTCGCCGTTACGCTTTGGAACACGGGCTTACCTTCTTTGACTTACGCAGCCAGGAAGGCTTTTTGCGAACTTTAATGGTTCGCACCACTTCCACCGGTGAACTGATGATTATCATGGTGTTTTTCCACGAAGACAAAGAAGCTCAAGACGCCATTTTGCAGCACATTGCCGACAAATTTCCACAAATAACTTCTTTATTGTACATTATAAATTCCAAAGCCAACGATACGATCACTGATCAGGAAGTTCATGTTTTCAAAGGCAATGAATGTATTTACGAAGAAATGGAAGGTTTGAAGTTTAAGATCGGTCCAAAATCATTCTATCAAACCAATTCAGAACAAGCTCACGAGCTTTACAAGATAACGCGTAATTTTGCTCAACTTACCGGAAACGAATTGGTTTACGACCTTTACACCGGAACAGGAACTATCGCCAATTTCGTTGCACATCAGGCTAAACAAGTTATTGGTATCGAATATGTTCCCGAAGCTATTGAAGATGCTTTTGTAAATTCAAAGTTGAACAACATAAATAACACATTGTTTTATGCCGGGGATATGAAAGACATATTAAATGCCGCATTTATCGAGAAACATGGCAAGCCCGATGTCATTATTACCGATCCACCACGCGCCGGCATGCATGATGATGTGATCAATGCCATTCTTTTTGCTGAGCCACAACGGATTGTGTATGTAAGCTGTAATCCTGCCACACAGGCACGGGATTTGTCTTTGCTCGACAACAAGTATAAAGTAGCTTCTGTACAACCTGTTGATATGTTTCCGCATACTCATCACGTTGAAAATGTAGTTTTACTTGAACGAAAATGATTTCATCTCGTTCAGTTTATCAAATAATCCCAAACGATATCTTTTTATTTAATTCAAATAAAAACTAAATTTATCAATATGCAAAAGCAGATTTTCCAAACCAATTCGTCAACCCGTTGGAAGAGTTTTATCTGGTTAGTTCGTATCTTATGTGTCTTTTTAATTGTAATCGTTGCTTCGGTGGGCATTTCATTGCTCCACAAGCGAGACTATGACCTAAAGGTACTGACTTACAACGCTAAAAAACTACCGGACCTGAATGCAGATAAATCAAAAAAGTATGTATCTAAATCGGAACAAATTGCGTTTGCAAAACACCTGGACCGATACAGAAAAAGACATAAGAAGATTGCAAAAAATAAGCTACACGCAACACATACGCCTGAAGCTGCTAAGTTTTTACCTGTCAGAGCTGGTTTCTATGTAAACTGGGATCCGAACTCATCCATCTCATTGCATAAGAACATCAACCAGTTAAACATGGTGTTACCTGAATGGATTTTCCAGAAAGATGCAAAAGGAAATCTGGATGTAAAAATCGATAATGAAACTCTTGATTTTATTCAGAGTCACAAAGTTGCCGTCGTACCAATGTTGAGTAATTTCTTCAACAAACGTTGGAACGGAGACAGTACATATATAATGCTTAAAAATCCAAGAGCTCGTAAAGTCTTGATATCGCGCATTAAAAATTTATTAGAGAAAAATGATTTTCAGGGAATTAATGTCGATTTAGAAAGCCTTCCGAAAGGAGCTCATCCTTATATGCTTCAATTTTCGAAGGAACTTTCGACCACTCTTCATGCCGAAGGCTACATTACGACTGTAGATATTAACCCTACCGATGAAGGCGTAACATACAAAGATATAGCACAATACTACGACTTCATCTTCTTAATGGCGTACAACGAACATTCGCCTGATGATCCGGCCGGCAGTATATCATCGTTGAATTTTGTGGAAAAATCGATTGATGCCGCAATGAGAGAGGTGCCTTCCGAAAAGGTCATATTATGCGTCGCATCGTATGGCTTTGATTGGGAAAGAGGGAAACCAGGGACTAGAATTACTTATCAGGGTCTGATTTCGTTGGCAAAAGAACACAATGAGCCTGTTTATTTCAATTTCGGGCAATCCGATTTAACGCTTTATTATTTTGACGATAATGGAGTACAACACGAAGCACACTGCAACGATGCTGCAGGCACATTCAATATTATTCGTACAGCTCAGGATTATAATGCCGCAGGGGTTTCACTCTGGTTTCTAGGCTCTGAGGATGAGAGAATTTGGAATTTCTACTCACAAAATTTAGATGAAAACTTCCTCAAATTAAAGCCATTTAATTACAAGGGACTTGAACATATCAATTCTATATTAGCGGTAAATTACGAAGGCAAAGGAGAAATCCTCGAAATGATAAATGAGCCGGATCATGGACACACTAAATTTGAATTTGACAAAAAGGATCAACTCATTACAAATGAGCAATACCTGTCTCTTCCAAGCTCGTTTTTCTTAAAACGATTTGGAGCTAAATATCCTAAAAAAGTTGCATTGACGTTCGATGACGGGCCTAATGGTGATTATACACCCAAAATTCTAGATATTCTGAAGGAGAAAAAAGTCCCTGCTACATTTTTCGTAACAGGTGCTAATATTCAAAACAACATTCCACTTATCAGAAGAGAGTATCGGGAAGGTCATGAGCTTGGTAATCACACTTATACACATCCTAATTTAGAAGTAACTTCTGACAACCGTGAACGAATAGAACTTCGCTCAACAAGGTTATTGTTGGAAAGTATCTTGGGGTACTCAACACTTTTGTTCCGTGCACCCTATATCACGGATGCTGAACCCACAAAGCTTTCACAGATCAGATCCCTGTCAGTAGCACATGATGAAGGTTTTATCAGCGCAACCTCCTATATTGATACAAATGACTGGGAAGAAGATGTTTCAGCAGACTCAATTTTAGCAAGAGCCATTGCACGTCGACATGAAGGGAACATCATTTTAATGCACGATGCCGGTGGTGACCGTTCCCAATCAATAATCGCGTTACCAAAATTAATCGATTATTATCGGTCGCAAGGATATGAATTCGTCACGATTTCGGCCTTAATGGATAAAACCCGCGATCAGGTTATGCCTAAAGTTCATAGCCAATTCCAATTTGCTGACAAGCTCGACTTAATTTTCTTCACACTGACTTTTCTCTGGGAACATTTTCTGGATGGTTTCTTTATTGTTGCAATTATATTAATCATATCCCGACTACTGTTTATCGGTTTATTAGCTATGATTCAACATTACAAAGAAAAGAAAAAGAAATTTGAGAATATAAATTTTCATCCAAAAGTAAGTGTTATTGTTCCTGCATTTAACGAAGAGGTTAATGCAACCCGAACAGTTGATTATTTGCTCAAATCGACTTATCCCGACTTCGAGATAATATTTGTGGATGATGGTTCAAAAGATAATACATTCAACATCGTAAATACAGCTTTTGAAAACAATTCCAAGGTAAAGGTTCTGACAAAACCCAATGGTGGAAAAGCTGCAGCACTTAATTTCGGAATTGAATATGCTTCGGGGGAAATATTGGTTTGTATTGATGCTGATACTATTTTGCCGGCTGATGCGATTTCGAGAATGATCCCATTCTTCGAAGACTCTCGAGTTGGTTCTGTAGCAGGAAATGTTCGGGTTGGAAATACGTTGAACATGATTACAAATTGGCAATCAATCGAATACACTACAAGTCAAAATTTCGATCGTCGGGCTTACGATGCTGTTAACGCAGTATTGGTTGTGCCGGGCGCTATTGGAGCATTCCGTAAAACAGCCATGCAGGAAATTGAAGGATTTACTACCGATACCTTGGCTGAAGATTGTGATTTGACTCTGCGCATGCTCCGAGCAGGTTACAAAATCCGAACATGTAATGATGCGTTAGCCCTTACCGAAGCACCCGAAACTTTAAATATGTTTATGAAACAACGTTCGCGTTGGACATTTGGCATGATGCAAAGTTTCTGGAAACATCGTGACCTATTGTTTAGTTTCAAGAAACCGAATATCGGGTTGATGGCATTGCCAAATCTGCTTATTTTCAATTTCTTAATTCCAATACTCTCACCATTGGTAGATATTCTATTTATCGCAGGACTATTTACACACGATGCTGAGCAATACATTTTCTTTTATTTGCTTTACTATTTTGTTGATTGCCTTATTGCTTCACTGGCATATCATTACGATCATCAAAAATTTACACTCAAAAAAGCATTGTATTTGTTTGTCCAACGATTTGTCTATAGGCAATTACTTTTCGTTGTTCTTTTCAAAGCTTATCTGAGAGCGATTAAAGGAGAGTTAGTAAGCTGGGGAGTTTTAAAAAGAACAGGAAATGTTTCTGAATAAACGTTATGTTTTTATTCTTTATCGACTAAGTTGCTAAAATCAATGTTCAGGAACATATTCTGAATAACAAATACATAATGAATACAAAAACAAAAATCGCTGTAAAATCTTGGCAGTTGGGATAATTTTCCGTTATTTTACACGATTTTTGAATAAAAATCTAATTTCAAATAAAATATGTCTGTATCAATCCTTGAAGTAAAATCAAAGAAAGAATTAAAAAAATTTATATGGTTCGGTATTAATCTGTACAAAAATTGCGAGTTTGCAGCTCCTCCATTAATGATGGATGATTTGTTGAATCTGACAAAAGGACGAAATCCGGCGTTAGACTTTTGCGATACAGCATACTTTCTAGCTTATAAAAACAATGAAATTGTTGGCCGAATTGCAGTCATAATTAATCCGGTGGGGAACGAAACCTGGGAACAAAAACATGCACGCTTTGGCTGGATCGACTTTATTGATGATTTAGAAGTTTCAACAACCCTGTTTGACACTGCAGTAGCATGGTCGAAAAAAAGAGGCATGACTTCTATTCATGGTCCACTTGGGTTTACCGATTTTGATAAAGAAGGAACTCTGATCGAAGGTTATGATAAGCCAAGTACATTAGCAACTATATACAATTACCCATACTATCCGGAGCACATTGAAAAATATGGATTTATAAAAGACATGGATTGGGATGAATATCTGATCACTGTTCCTGAAGTATTTCCGGAAAAATACTTTCGAATTGCCGAAATCGTTAAACAGAAATATAACTTAACACCTAAGTATTTCAAAAGCAGAAAAGAAGTTGTTGACAATTATGCTTCTAAAATATTTGATTTATTAAATCTTTGTTATAAAGATTTGTATGGTTTCACAAAACTGAATGAAAAACAAATCTCT
>DATFAW010000214.1:0-8470 GCA_035254165.1 Paludibacter sp. | reverse complement strand
AAAATAATTATTTATGTTTCTTATGACCTCCTTTACGAAGCGATTGGGGAGAACCTTTCCACGAACAACCCAGGCAATAAAGCATGGTTAAGTCGAAACCTTCCAACGAATCTTCCGGATGTACTGCTACAACAGCCCATTGCTCATCCACAGTTACCAACACGGTTTCAGCTTTTTCATTCTTCACAAAAAAGCGATGAATTTCGCATTGAGGACAATTTAGATTTCGCATAAAAATCGATGATTAGTTATCGTTTTCAATTTGAATCAATTCTTCATCTTCGCTCAGATCAACAGTAGCTTTGATGTCATCGATTGTTTCAGCCACCACTTCCTTTTCTACAGGCATGTTATTCTTTAATTCAGAGAAATTCTCATTCTCGCAGCGGAAAACACGTCCGGGAAACTTATCTAACCAGCTGAGATTATGTGTTGCCATAACCACTGTAGTACCCGAAAGACGGATATTGTACAACAGTTCTATTAATTCATTTCCGGTTTCAGGGTCCAGGTTTCCGGTAGGTTCGTCAGCCAGAATCATTTCGGGCGAATTAAGCAGGGCACGTGCTATCACTATGCGTTGTTGTTCACCACCCGACAATTGATGAGGCATTTTATAACCTTTTGAATTCATACCAACCTGAGTCAACACGTTAGCTATTTGTTCTTCAATCTCCACCTGGTTTTTCCAACCAGTGGCCCGCAATACAAAATCAAGATTTTGATAAACAGTCCTGTCGGTAAGCAATTGAAAATCCTGAAAAACGATACCAATCTTACGACGAAGATACGGAGCTTCATTTAATTTCAGTGTACGCAGATCGTACCCAAGTACACCTGCCACTCCCGAGTGGATAGGTAGTTCGTGATAGATTGATTTCAATAAAGATGTTTTGCCGCTACCTACTTTTCCAAGTAAATAAACGAATTCGCCTGAGTGAATTTCGAGTTGCACATCTTTCAGCACCAACAAGTCTTGTTGATAAATATCAACATCAACATATTTTATTAATAGCTTATTCTCCATGGGAAATATCAGTTATCAGCTACCAGTTTTCCCAGTTATCAGTTATCAGCTACCAGCTACCAGCTATCAGTTATCAGCTATCAGCTATCAGTTACCAGCTATCAGTTATCAGTGGTTTATTCACTGTTCCCTACTCACTGTTCCCTGCTCACCGTTCACTGTTCACCGTTCACTGCTCACCGTTCACTGTCACCGTTCACTGTCACCGTTCACTGTATTTATTTGTGTCTTTTCTTCAATTCGCGTGCTAAGTCATCGAGCGAATAACCTTTCGAAGTAAGCAATACGATAAGGTGGTAAATCAGGTCAGAAGCTTCATAAATAAAGCCTTCCTCGGTACCATTAGTAGCTTCGATAACTGTTTCTACAGCTTCTTCGCCCACTTTTTGAGCCATACGGTTCACACCTTTTTTGAAAAGCGAAGTAGTGTACGAACCTTCGGGCATTTCTTTGAAACGAAGCGTGATAAAGTCTTGCAGGTATTTCAGGAATGCTACGTCTCCATCATTTTTTTCACCCCAACAAGTATCGGTACCTGTATGGCAAACAGGTCCAACAGGGTTTACTTTAATCAACAAGGTATCATTATCACAATCCGGTGTAATGGAAACTACGTTCAGGAAGTTACCACTCTCCTCTCCTTTTGTCCACAAACGGTTCTTTGTACGGCTAAAGAAAGTCACCTGTCCGGTTTCTTGTGTCTTGGTTAAAGCCTCTTGGTTCATATATCCCAGCATCAACACTTTTGATGTCAGTTCATCTTGAATGACAGCGGGTACTAAACCACCCATTTTTTGAAAATCGATATTCATTTTGTTCGGATTTTGCTTATCTAACTAATAGTCTGCGAAATTACAAAAAATAGCTCAAAATTAAGTGGAAATAAAAGAAAAGTTTGGTATTGGATGGCTGGTTAACCGGTTAATTGGATAATTAATTGATCGGTTGATTGGATAGTCGGCTAATTTATCGATTGAGCTTGTAGATTCTAAGTCATAAAAAATCCTGAAAGTCTTATTATAAAAAGACATTCAGGATTTCATTAATTGATGTGGTTTGATTAGTTAATTAGTTAATTAGTTGATTGAGTTTCCAAGTCTCTTTATTACTTTCAACTATCCACTTTCAACTCTCAACTCTCAACTCTCAACTCTCAACTTTATAACTTTCAACTATCCACTTATTTTACATCAAGAAGATGTTCATTTTCTGACATTCTTTGTACATCTGTGGAGGCCAGATACTCGATTGAATTTCACCAATATGTGCCTTGCGCAAGAAGAACATACACAGGCGCGACTGCCCGATACCACCTCCGATTGAAAGAGGCAAAGATCCGTCCATCAAACGTTTGTGAAAGTACAAATCCAACCGTTCTTTCTTTCCTTCAATTTCCAACTGACGTAACAAGGCAGCTTTATCAACACGGATACCCATAGACGAAACTTCGAATGGAATTTCCAATATAGGATTCCAGAAAATAATATCACCGTTGAGACCGGGTAAGCCATTTTCAGCCACAGTTGACCAATCATCATAATCGGGTGCACGTCCGTCGTGTTTCTGACCATCACCAAGGGCACCTCCGATACCAATGATAAATACGGCTTTATATTCTTTGGCTATTTCCGCTTCACGTTCTTTGGGAGTCAGTTTTGGATATAAAAGACGTAATTCTTCGGCATGAATAAATTTAATTTCCTGAGGCAAACACTGTCCAATTTCAGGAAATGTTTCACTAATCAGGTATTCGGTGCGTAAAAAAGCGGCATATATTTTTCGAACGATACTCTTCAGAAAATCAATATTGCGTTCATCGGCAGTCATTACACGTTCCCAATCCCATTGGTCGACATAAAGTGAATGTAAGTTGCCCAATTCTTCATCGGCACGAATAGCATTCATGTCGGTATAAATTCCGTAACCTTCTTCCACTTCATAAGCTGCCAGTGTAAGCCGTTTCCATTTTGCTAACGACTGAACAACTTCTGCCTGCATATCATCCATATCTTTAATAGGAAAGCTTACGGCACGTTCCACACCATTTAAATCGTCATTGATACCTGTGCCGCGAAGCACAAATAATGGTGCCGTTACACGACGTAAACGTAACTCGGAAGAAAGATTAGACTGAAAAAAGTCTTTGATTTTAGAGATGCCCAACTCTGTTTGCTGGAGAGTGAGCAAAGGTTTGTAATTAACCGGTTTAAAAAGATAACTCATGATATTAGTTTTATTATTTCTTGCAATTATTTATCAATGCATAGGCAAAGATAATCAATATGATAAATTTATTGAAAGTTATCGGCAAAATTATTGAATTATTATCAATTTGATTTATAGGCAAAAAAAAGCACTACCCTAAGATTCAGAATAGTACTTTTAGATTATAGCTGGCTATATTATTTTCTTTTATATATCGAAAACGTATATGAATACAGGTTTTGTTCATCGGCATCATGATCTTCGCGACTCACTTCATCCCATTCGTCAAAATTGATTTGAGGAAAATAAGTATCAGCCGTAAACTCTTTATGTACCCAGGTGATATACATAGTATTTACTTTATCAATAGACTGCGCATAAACAGTTGCTCCACCTATGATGAATATTTTTTCCTCACGTTCGCAAAGATATAATGCATCTTCCAATGAATCAGCTTCGAAATATTTTTCATTAACTCCTTCGGACATGACCGAGGTAAGAACAACATTCTTTCGGTTAGGAAGTGGACCGTTAGGCAAACTCTCAAAAGTCCGTTTTCCCATCACAACAACGTGACCCGTTGTGAGTTGTTTAAAATGCTTTAGATCTGCCGGCAAATGCCAGGGCAGATTATTTGCTTTACCGATGGCATAATTATCGGCAACAGCGGCAATAATTGAAATGTCTGACATAATATTCTAATTAAGAAACTTATTAATGTCATCTTTTTTTCATGACAAGTTTTGCAAAACTACAAAAAAAAACGGACAAACCTTTCCGGCCATCCGTTTAAAAGTATCATTTAACTGTATAAATAAAACATATTCTTACATTAAAGTATTGGAAAAGCATTGGTTTGAGCGTGTAAACTGCAACCAATTCGTCCATCAGAACAATCAGATAGCCAACTCAAGTTTGCTTTTTATTTTATTTATTTTTTCTGTATTTTCTATGATAAAATCATCAACTGTAAACTCACCGAACGACTTGTTTTCAATCAATTTGATTGTTGGCTGAACATCCAAGGGTTCTCTGCTGAGCAATTCGTTTACAGCATCAAAATGCCTGTCGTATATGTGAAGGTTCTGTACAAAGTGGCCAAAAACTCCTGGTTTGTAGCCTAGATATGAACATACTATTAACATCAATGCTACATATTGGGTTTTATTGATATAGTTAGCCACCAAATAATCTGAACTCCGTTGAACAAGCGTAACATCTAGATATATATCATCGTCAACTTTTCGAGCACTCCACAGGGTTTCATAAGCACATGGATACAAGCCTTTGGTTTCATATAAATCAGAATATTGATATAAATTTAAAATATGTCGCCGTCCGAAAGGATTCTTAGCCAACCCATCCAACAGCTCATTCATTAAATTATACTTGTTGACGGTATATCCATACCTGTTACCTATTGTAGCATTACCAATATCCCATTCGTCCCACCAGTTTATACCTAATTCGTGAGCAATCTCTAAAGAATTTGTTTGTTTTTGATATATCCACAGGATTTCTTTGATCCCTGTTTTAATGGCGGTATTCCTCAATGTAGTTATCGGAAACTCATTTTTGGATATATCGTATTTTTCAAAAACCTGGGTAATAAATTTCGACTTAGCTTCAACTCCATCAGCGTATTTGGGTCTTGAATTTTCGTCCCAATAACCATTCTGAAGAATTTCATTAATATTTTCAATAAAAAACTTATCTGCTTTTATCATATTTCGAACTATAAACTATTGTTATTTTGTCACATCGTTCGACGTGCCTTTTGCTTTTCTAATACAACTTATACGTTGTCTTCAACACCCTGAATTCGGTGCGACGATTGATTCGATTGGCAACTTCTTGTTGCTCTGGTTTCAACTTCAACACATAAGCTTCGTCTAATACATCATTCTCTTTCAGGAACGGATATTTCTTAGCCAAAGCGGCATCAACCACAACCGGTTTTTCTTCTCCAAAGCCTACCGAGGTAAGCCTATCGGCAGCTATCTTTCTCGATACCAAATAATCGGCTACCGATTTCGCCCGTTTTTCGGATAGCATTTTGTTATCTGCGTTTGTTCCAACATAATCGGTATTGGCACTGACTTCGATTGTAATATTCGGATTATCATTAAGCAGTTTCACCAATACCTGTAATCCTGTTTCAGAAGCAGGCGTTAAGTCCCATTTGCCAAATTCAAAGAAGATATTCTCAATTTGAATCGGTTTTGAAATGGTCATTAGTTTAAAGTCAACTTTAAACGTTTTACTATCGACTAATCCCTGGGTGGAAATGGAGTTTTTCTGATTCAGGTAACCGCGCGCTGAAGCCAGCATAACACAGTCCATATCTTTATCGAGCTTCAACCGATACGTACCATCCTTCTTACTTTGAACCCGGGCATTTACACCGGTGGTGCTTACCAGCCGAACCGTAGCATCAGGAATCGCAGTTCCCTTTTCGTCCACCACTTTTCCTTCGATACTGTAGGCCAGTTCCGGTAATTCAAAACTCCAGATGGCATCGTAGCCTTTCAGTTCATTGCGATTGGAAGTGAAGAAACCTTTTTCCGCTTTGCCGGCGAAAGTCATTCCAAAATCATCGGCCGGTGAGTTAATCGGTGATCCCATATTTTCAACTATCCAGCCACCATCCTTTTTAGGCGTTGCCTTGTAGATATCCAGGCCGCCTAATCCAACATGACCATTTGATGAAAAATAGAGTGTTCCGTCAGCCCGTACTGTTGGAAACATTTCATCGCCGGGAGTGTTTATTTCGGGACCCAGGTTTTCGATATATTTGCATTCTCCATTTACTAACGTGCCTTTCCAAATATCTTTTCCGCCCAGTCCTTTTTTAGAGTCCGAGACAAAATACAGCGTCTGCCCATCGGGAGAGATAGCCGGATGAGCTACAGAAACAGTACTATCGTTGAATATCTTGATTTTCTGTGGTGTACTCCAGGTAGCTCCGGCACGGTTGGATGTGTATATTTCGGTACCAAGTTCAGCATCCGCCACCTGACGGGCAGAAGTATAATACATTGCTTTGTCATCGAAACTAAACGAACAAACGCCTTCATCGCCTTCAACAGTATTCACTTCATCGCCTACAATGATCGGTTTCTCCCATTTTCCCAATGCGTTCTTTCGGCTTATAAACATATTGTTGGTGGGCAATCCGGTGATAGTACTATTTTTAAGCAGTATCTTTTTGCTGAACTTACGCGTAGAAGTGAGCATAAGCGCATCGGCAGCCGAATTTAAAAAAGCCGGGCTGAAGTTATCCGAATTCCGAACATTGAAAATATCGGCACGATGAACAACATAGGGATTTGGCTGATTCTTCCATTTTTCAATCTCACGACAAGCTTTCAGTCCGTTTTTAGCCAACAAACTGGCACTATCCTTTTTCAAATAAATAGAATAATTTTTAATAGCGTCACCATACTTGCCATTGCGTTGCAGAACCTGCGCAAAACGTAGATAAACAATGGAATCGGGATAATTATAGCGGACAGCATTCACGTACGATTGTTCTGCCCGGCTATAATTAATCAGTCGATAACATTCTGCTTGCTGAAAAGCAATACGCGATTTTAAAGGCTTATCTTTTGATGGAATATACCCATAAACACGTTTATACAAATCGGACGCTGAAAAATACCGTCCTTCACTGAACGCTTTATCGGCTTTTTTGATGCGTGCTTTGAGGCTGCAACCCTGTATAAGGATCGCAACAAGAATCAGGATGACGAAAGACGAAAGCTTTATACGCATATTTTCAGAATCAAGATGTTAAAGCCAAGAACAAAGATGTTAGAACAAAGAGCCAAGATATTA
The DNA here is from genome assembly GCA_035254165.1 of Paludibacter sp. GTDB lineage: Bacteria > Bacteroidota > Bacteroidia > Bacteroidales > Paludibacteraceae > Paludibacter. Next base: position 1,401 of record DATFAW010000214.1, on the reverse strand, counting down.
GAACAAAGAACAAAGATGTTAGAACAAAGATGTTAGAATCAAGATGTAGAGCGTCTTTTGTCTTTTATCTTTATGTCTTTTATCTTTATGTCTTTTATCTTTTATCTTTTGTCTCTAACATCTAAATCAATTCGTGAATTACCAGCCCAGAACGCAATTTTGGTTCGAACCAGGTGGTTTTTGGAGGCATGATGTTTCCGCTATCGGCAATGTCGATCAATTGTTTCATAGAAACGGGATAAAGTGCCAATGCCACGCGCATTTCGCCGCTATCTACCCGACCGCTCAATTCGCCCAAGCCACGTATTCCACCTACGAAATCGATGCGTTTATCGCTGCGAAGATCTTTGATGCCGAGTACTTCGTCCAAAATCAGATTCGACGAAATGGTTACGTCCAACACACCAATCGGGTCATTGTCGTTGTATGTTCCGGCTTTAGCGGTAAGCGAATACCATTTGCCCGATAAATACAACGCAAAGTTGTGTAATTTATTGGGTTTGTAAATTTCCGTTCCTTTTAATTCCACGTCGAAGTTTACCGATAGTTTAGCCAAAAACTCTTCGTCGGTCAGGTTATTCAAATCCTTCACCACACGGTTGTAATCAATAATGTTCAATTGATTGTCGGGGAAACAAACCGCCATAAAGTAATTGTATTCTTCGTTGCCGGTATGGTTGGGATTCTGACGGCGTTTTTCGTCGCCAACCAAAGCAGCCGCAGCACTGCGGTGGTGTCCGTCGGCAATGTAAAGCGAAGGGATAGATGCAAACAGTTCGGTAATACGGGCAATGGTCTTAGCGTCGTCGATAATCCAGAAATGATGACCGAACCCGTCGCCCGGAGCTACGAAATCGTAAACCGGTGTTCCTTTGATGGTTTCAGCCACGATAGCGTCTAGGTCATCCTGGTGTGGATAAGCAAAAAATACCGGTTCGATGTTAGCATTATTCACGCGAACGTGTTTCATGCGGTCTTCTTCTTTATCGCGGCGGGTCAACTCATGTTTCTTGATATTTTCATTCAAATAATCGTCCACATTGGCACAAACCACCAAACCATATTGTGTTTTGCCATTCATGGTTTGCGCATACACATAGTATTTCTCAACGGTATCCTGCACCAACCAGCCTTCCTGACGGAATTTAGCAAAGTTCTCGGCGGCCTTATTATACACTTTCTCTTCGTGCTCGTCGGTTCCGGGAGTAAAATCTATTTCGGGTTTAATAATGTGGTACAAAGACATCAAATTGCCTTCGGCCTCGGTACGGGCCTCTTCGGAATTCAACACATCGTAAGGGCGAGATGCCACTTTTTCAACTAAATTTTGTGGAGGACGAATGCCCTTAAAAGGTTTAATAATAGCCATAACAGTGAGGATATAAAGTTTTAAAGTTTATA